>JAYVEE010000250.1:0-3554 GCA_043749005.1 Polaromonas sp.
CTGGACAGGATTTACATGGCGTCGGCGGTATTGGGAGCTGTCAGCGTTGCGCTGATTTGCGTGTTGATGGTGTTCCAGTCGGTTGGCCGGGAGTTCGGCGTCAATACTGGAGCGACAAACGACATCGTCTCCTGGCTATGCGCGGCAGCGGCGTTTTTAACCATGGCGCATGCGTTCAAACACGGTGACTTTGTGCGCGTGACGCTGGTGCTGGAAAAAGTCAGCGCCGAAAAGCGGCGCGTGATGGAGTTGGTCAGCCTGGCCATTGCTTTGGTGGCTGTTGCTTACCTGGCCTGGTGGGCATGTAGTTTTACCTACCAGAGCTATGAATTTAACGAGCTTGCGCAGGGCCTGCTGCCGCTGCCAATATGGATTCCGCAAATGAGCTTTGCTTTTGGCTCGGTGCTTCTGCTGGTGGCGGTTCTGGATGAATTTGTCATTGTGGCGCGTGGCGGTGTGCCGACCTTTGTGCGGCTGACGGCAGAGCGGCATGCCAAGGGCGATTTTTCGTCTGATATCTAAAGTTACAAAAACAATAAGGAAAGAACGCAATGGATATTTTGACCATAGGCGGCATCTTGCTGATCTTGATGATGGTGCTGCTGTCAGGCGGCGTGTGGATTGCCATGACGCTGGCCATTTGCGGCTGGGTTGGGCAGGCGTTTTTTACGTCTACTCAACCGGGCCTGAATTTGTTTTCAGCTTTCTGGGAGAGTAATGCCAGCTGGGAGCTCGCTGCGCTGCCGCTGTTTATCTGGATGGGCGAAATACTGTTTCGCACCAAACTCAGTGAAGAAATGTTTACCGGCCTGGCACCATGGCTGAACCGCATACCAGGGCGGCTGTTTCACACCACGATATTGGGTTGCGGTATTTTCGGCTCAGTGTCTGGCTCGTCAGCGGCCACCTGCGCCACGATTGCCAAGGTGTCTTTGCCTGAACTGACCAGGCGTGGTTACGACGAAAAGATTGCTATCGGGTCCCTGGCTACCGCAGGTACGCTGGGTATCTTGATTCCACCGTCCATCACCATGGTGGTGTATGCGGTGGCTGCGGATGCATCAATTATCCGCATCTTTTTGGCAGGTTTTTTGCCTGGCTTTTTGTTGATGGGGTTGTTCTCAGGCTACATCGCCTGGTGGTCCATCCGCAACAAAGACAAAATGCCGCCACCTGAGCCAGCCACCACTTTCAAAGAAAAAATGAGGCTGTCAAAGAATCTGATTCCATGTTCGCTGCTCATCGTGTTTATTTGCTGGTCGTTGATTGCGGGCTGGGCGACAGCCACTGAATGCGCCGCTTACGGCGTTGTCGGCTCTCTGGCTTTGGCCGCGTGGAGTCGTTCATTGACCTGGAGCAATTTCAATGAAGCATTAATGGGCGCAACCCGCACCAGTTGCATGATCATGTTTATTCTGGCGGGCGCTGCGTTTTTGACCAAAACCATGGCATTTACTGGCGTACCGCGCGAGCTGGCCAGTTGGGTAGACTCCCTCGGGCTGTCGCCTTACAGCCTGATCGCCTGCCTGGTCGTGGTGTATCTGGTACTGGGTACAGCGCTGGACGGCATCAGCATGATCGTGCTGACCGCCGCAGTGGTGATGCCGATGGTGCAAAAAGCCGGTTTTGACTTGATCTGGTTTGGAATTTTTATCATTTTGCTGGTGGAGATTGCCGAGGTGACGCCGCCGGTTGGATTTAACCTTTTTGTCCTGCAAAATATGACGGGAAAAGACAGCAACGTGATTGCGCTTGCAGCAATACCATTTTTCTTTTGCCTGGTGGTGTGTATTGCATTGGTCACCGTGTTTCCGCAAATCGTCACCATCTTGCCGGACCTGGTGATGGGCGTTTCAAAATGATTTCGAAAGCTGAAAAAAAAGTCGACAAATGCTGGCAATTCTGGATAGACCTGGGCGGCACGTTTACCGACATCGTTGGCAAAAGGCCCGACGGCTTGTTGGTTACCCACAAGTTGCTGAGCGAAAACCCGGAGCAGTACCGCGATGCGGCCGTAGCTGGTGTTCGTCACTTACTGGGTTTAAAGCCTGGCGAAGCGATTAGTGCAGATGTCGTGGACTGCGTAAAGATGGGTACCACTGTGGCTACCAATGCGCTGCTCGAACGCAAGGGCGAGCCAACATTGCTGGTCACCACCAAAGGCTTCAGGGACGCGCTACGCATTGCTTACCAAAATCGCCCACGCCTGTTTGACCGCAACGTGGTGCTGCCAGAGCTGTTGTACAGCGCGGTGATTGAAGCGCATGAGCGGGTGGGCGCGCGAGGTGAAGTACTGCAGATACTTGATGAAAGGCTATTAAAAACAGAACTGATTGCGCAATATTACAAAGGGCTGCGCAGCGTTGCAATCGTTTTTATGCATGGCTACCGCTACACCGAACATGAAAAAGCCGCCAAGCGCATTGCGCTGGAGGTGGGCTTCACGCAAATCAGCACCTCGCATGAAACCAGCCCCATGATGAAGTTCGTCAGTCGGGGGGACACGACGGTGGTCGATGCGTATCTGTCGCCCATCCTGCGCCGCTATGTCAACCAGGTTGCGGGTGAAATGCCGGGTGTGAAATTGTTCTTTATGCAGTCATCCGGCGGCTTGACGGACGCGCATGTGTTTCAGGGCAAAGACGCAATTTTGAGCGGCCCAGCGGGCGGTATTGTGGGCATGGCCCGGACAGCGGCAATTGCTGGCCACACGAAAGTCATTGGCTTTGACATGGGCGGCACGTCAACCGATGTGTCGCACTACGCAGGAGAGTTTGAGCGCGAGTTTGAAACGCAGGTGGCGGGCGTGCGCATGCGCGCGCCGATGATGAGTATCCATACCGTGGCCGCAGGCGGTGGGTCGATTTTGAAATTTGACGGCGAACGCTTTCGCGTAGGCCCGCAAAGCGCGGGTGCCAACCCAGGTCCTGCTAGCTACAGGCGCGGCGGACCTCTAGCCGTGACAGATGCAAACGTGATGGTGGGCAAGGTGCAGCCGCGTTACTTCCCCAAAGTGTTTGGCCTGAATGCAGATGAACCGCTGAGCTACGAAGCAGCGGCGGCCCAATTTAACGCTCTGGCCGAGCGGACCGGTCGCAGTGCTGAAGTGGTGGCGGAAGGTTTCATCAATATTGCTGTGCAGCAAATGGCCAACGCGATTAAAAAAATATCTGTTGCGCGCGGCTACGACGTGACGCGCTATACGCTGCAATGCTTTGGCGGTGCAGGCGGCCAGCACGCCTGTCTGGTGGCCGATGCACTGGGCATGACGCGGGTTTTTGTTCACCCAATGGCGGGTGTGTTAAGCGCTTACGGCATGGGCCTTGCCGACCAAAATGTGATCAAGGAACAAGCCATTGAATTAAAGCTGACGTCTAGCGCATTGCCTGAAATTGCAAAAGCACTCAATAGTTTGGCCGCAACGGCTGAAGCCGAACTGAAGCGCCAGCAGGTTAACACCGGCAACATCACCACCCACCACCGGGTGCATGTGCGGTATGAAGGTAGTGATGCGGCATTGATTGTTCCGTTCAGTACATTGGAGCAAATCGAGT
>JAYVEE010000251.1:0-3545 GCA_043749005.1 Polaromonas sp.
GATTCGACACCTCTGCGAGTTTGTCGGTTCCCAACCTACGGAAGTTCAGCTCAACGCGTTGCTGGCCGCATTCTTCAAGCCGGGGGTCGTGGAAGGCCTGAGACAAGCTGCTGAGCAGCAAAATAAAAAATAAAATTTCCTCTTCTGTCATCTCCTTCTGTCATCTTTGGCCAAAAAAATTTCCACCTCGACCGAAAAAAAATTTCGGCTAAAGATGACAGAAGGAGATGACAGAAGAGAGATTTTTTATTTTTTTTGTACTGTCTTAATTTTTAATTTCTTGAGCTCCATCACGCCGCGTTGCTTGGTCCACCAATCACGTTCTTGTGCCTAATAACACTCTCAGACGTGGTTTGCAAGCAGGTAGAAGCGGCTGGAGGTCTCAGGCAGCAAGAAAAAATCCTCTTCTGTCATCTCCTTCTGTCATCTTTGGCCAAAAAAAATTTCGGCCTCGATCAAAAAAATTTCGGCCGAAGATGACAGAAGAAGATGACAGAAGAGACATTTTTTAATTTTTTTTGTACTGTCTTAACTTTTAATTTTTAACTTGCTTACACAAGCATGTTAAAACCACCAAGCGTACAATATTTTTTCATCAGCTGCTTTGCGCGCTCTCGCTGCTCCTTCACGTCCTGGTATTCCAGAAGGTGAAAAACACCATGTTTGTCTTGCCATGCGCAGTTGGCCTCGCTGTCTGGCGGAAGGCTTTCAAACCATTCCAGAATTGTCAGGGCAGAAGCGTTGCAGTTGTACAGGTCCGAGTTCTTGTACAACTCGAACATCTGGCTTGCGCGGTCCAAAACTTCTTCTTCGGCAGAAACAGACATTTTTTTCCAAAGCGCAAATCCGCAGGACGGTAGATTGGGGGAAGTGTATGTCTTCTCCAGCCAAGAAATTTCGAGCTGAAACAGGTTGTTGAGTGTTGCGTCGTTCTCTTCGTTCAGACCGCGCATATCCAAGGCTGCGTCGACGTCCACAACTTTGGGAGAGGTTGGTGCGGAAAAACAATCAAGCGAGCTCAGATCAAACTCAAACCTGTGGTTGGCGCTTCAGTATTTGTGACCTGTGCATCAGCTTATCACCAAGGAACGGCGTCGAGTTGTAAGAACAAAAGCGCGGATCAGGTGGTGCAAAGCGGTGCCCGCACATCCGCCACCCGGCGTCACGCGTGGCCAAAAAGAAGACCCAGCGCATATTGCGGCCTGTGCACGCACTTATCACCAACGAAAGACGTCGAGTTGCCGGGAGCGTCAAGCAGAAAGGGTGGCGAGGTGGCGGAGGTTGTAGTCTCCATCTCCTCATCCTCGATCTGGGTGTGGTAGCCCAACTTCCTGAAACGCGGGCGCTCGGACAATACTGCGTCCGGCGCGACAAGGTCGAAGCCCGGCGCGTTCTCGTCAATAAATCCGTTTGCAAGTTGGTCCATGTTGGTGACACAGACAAACTGATTGATCGCAGGACTCGAGCCGTCAGAGAGAGAGTGCAGGGCACGCAAGGCGTCAGAGAGAGTGCCAGACTTGTTGCGTGTCCAAAAAGTGTGTGTGGCGCCAATATGTTTTTGCAATTTCCAGACGTAAATTAAAACCGCGCCACTTAACAATTTCTTGACCTTTCTTTATTCTTTGTCATCATGTCGCGCTTTGTCGACCCGACCACCTTCGACGCGTCGCGCGTGGTGTTCCAGGCGGTTCCCAGCAAGTTGAAGATGGGCATTCTCATCAAAGCAACGTACAACGGAGAGGCCATCCGGTACAAGCTGCCCACGTACGTGAATGCGCCCTTTGGCATCTCCAAGGGGTTCCAGGGCGAGGGTGACCAACTCGCGTTGACTGTGGCCGTTGCGGAGAAAGAAGGCACGGAGGGTCTCAAGTCATTGTGCAAGAGCCTGGACCAGGCGGCTCTTGCGCACGTCATCAAGAACGCGAACACGATATTTGGCACCGAAGGGCTTGCGTTCAAGGAGAAGGCCAAGGAGCTTGCGTGCAAAGAGGACAGCATCCTCGAAAAGTTTTCCGAGTCCCTCAAGTCCTCCGACGACGGGAAGTACGCGCCCAAGATGCGCCTGAAGATCGGCAAGATCTTCACCGTGTACACCAAGTACGGCAAGAAGATTGAAGATGGAGAAGTGAAGGACCGCATCAAGGAGCGGAGCGAGGTGAAGCCGGTTATTGCGTTCAGTGGACTTTTCCTCAACTCCAAGACAATTTCGACCCAATGGTTCGTGGAGAGCGCAATTGCCACGGACCCTGTGGGGGGCAACGACAACGACTTTGCGGGCGACTTTGAGGTTGCTGAGGAGCCGGCCGCAAAGCGCCCCAAACAAGAAGAGGTTCCGCAAATGCCAGCAAGCTTTTCTGACAGCGAATAAAATTGCGTCTGTTTATTCACATAAAATGCCGTCTGCTTTCTTCTCCACCGCCTTTGTCGAAGCGGTCCTGGACGCTCGCGCTGTTGCTAGGACTGCCGGTCCTGTGCCAAAACAGGTAAACCGTATGCTTGCCCTCATCATAGTAAACAAAAAGAAGCGTCTTCTGCTTGAGGAGCATCGGCTCAAACATCGCTCCGTTTACATGTAGCCAAAGATGACAGAAGGAGATGACGCAATTCTTTTTTTACATCATAAAATGGACTGGCTTCTCGAGTACCTGACGTCTCTTGACGTCAAGCGCGTTGACGAGCCACTGTTCACGGCGTGCGCGCGATTTCGGGAGCAACACGTCTTGGTTGGCTTCAAGATCCACAATGCCGTGTGGGGTGCAATGACCAAGGCGCAGGACATCAACGCGGACATAGCAATCAAAAAAGCTTGGTTTTTGGTTTTGCTGAGTCTGCCTTGCATGCAGCCCGTGCGTGACTTTGTGGTTTCTTCGTCGCAGGCGCCCGCGCGGGCAGTTGCGTTTCTTGCGTGGCTTGGGCCGGCCGTTGATGACATGAATGGTGGCGCGTATGCGTCGTTTCCGAAGCCACTCAATGAATTTGTAGCGGCTTCTTTGAGGCAGTACAATCTGTAAAAATAAAATTGTACTGCATTGTTTCAGACATTATTTAGACCAGCCCCTTCTTTCTCAATGCCGCAATACATTCCCATTGATCCACGTACCGCTGGTCCTCAAAACGCGACAATCGCGTATACTGCAGCACCCACCCCACCCCAGGAGGCGCTCCCTGTGCCGATATGCGATTACTTTTTCGTGCCTCGAATGCGGCGCAACGAGTTTGGTCAGGAGCTTTCTGGAGGTGCATGGGAGCCAATACCCTACGTGCCACATCCTTTTGTGCCTCCGCGACCCGCGACACCCCACCGCTTACCAACGGCCCCTGATGTTGCACCAACGCGTCGTGTGGAAACACTACCTGAGTTGGTGAAGCCGCGAAAGTCGGAACGAGAGAAACGTTTTCCAGACCGGTTCAAATGATATTGATTTTAACAATTTCAAGTTTTTTGACAACCTGATCACGCAAAGTCTCCTCTTTGAAAAGATACGCCATTGCGTGAACCCCCTTCTTGTGGAAAGTCTCCATGATCGGGTCCAGCTCCATTGTGA
>JAYVEE010000252.1:0-3534 GCA_043749005.1 Polaromonas sp.
AGTTCAGCGGCTGTCACGTCCATGCCCGGCTTTTTAACCACCGCCACGATGGGCCGCTCATCCCATTTGGGATGCGCCACGCCAATGCAGGCCGCCATGGCGACTGCCGGGTGCGAGACGGCAATGTTTTCGATGTCAATCGAGCTGATCCATTCACCGCCCGACTTGATCACATCCTTGCTGCGATCGGTAATTTGCAGGTAGCCATCAGCGTCAATCGTGCCCACATCGCCGGTTGGAAACCAGCCCACGCCAGCTTTGTCGTACACCAGCGGATCACCGCCCTCGCCTTTGTAATATTCACGAACAATCCATGGGCCTTTGACCAGCAAGTCACCGTAGGTTTTGCCGTCCCACGGGAGTTCTTTGCCGGCATCGTCAACGATTTTCATGTCAACGCCGAAAATCGCCCGGCCCTGCTTGAGGCGAATTTTCATTTTTTCGTCAGCGCTCAGGGCATCGTGCTTGTTTTTAAGCGTGCACAACGTGCCAAGCGGGCTCATCTCCGTCATGCCCCAGGCATGCAGGACTTCTACGCCATAGTCGTCATTGAAGGCCTTGATCATGGCTGGTGGGCAAGCCGAGCCGCCAATTACGGTGCGTTTGAGGTGTGAGAACTTCAGGCCATTGGCACCCAGGTGCGCCAGCAGCATTTGCCACACGGTGGGCACGCCCGCTGCATAGGTAACTTTCTCAGCTTCCAATAGCTCGTAAATCGACTTGCCATCCATTGCCGGGCCGGGGAACACCAGCTTGGCCCCGGTCAGTGCGGCTGAATAGGGAATGCCCCAGGCATTGACGTGAAACATCGGCACCACTGGCAAAACGGCATCGCGTGCCGACAGGCTCATCACGTCCGGTAGGGCAGCCGCATAGGCATGCAGTGTGCTGGACCGATGGCTGTACAGTGCAGCCTTGGGGTTGCCCGTGGTCCCGCTGGTGTAACACATGCTTGAAGCGGTGTTTTCATCAAAACTGGGCCATTGATAAGAACCGGACTGCGCTGCAATCCATGCCTCGTAGCTGATGAGATTCGGCACGCCTGAATCTTTGGGCAATTTATCTTCGTCGCACAAGGCGATGTAATGCTTGATGGTTTTAGCGCGCGCATGCACCGCCTGCACCAACGGTAAAAAACTCAGGTCAAAACACAGCACCTGGTCCTCTGCGTGATTGGCTATCCACGCAGTCTGGTCGGGGTGCAGGCGCGGGTTGATGGTGTGCAGCACCCGGCCCGAACCGCTTACACCGTAGTACAGCTCAAAGTGCCGGTAGCCGTTCCAGGCGAGCGTCGCCACCCTGTCTCCAAACGCCAGCTTCAAGCCATCCAGCGCATTGGCGACCTGCCGGGCTCGTTTGGCTGAGTCTTTGTAGGTGTAGCGGTGAATGTCGCCCTCCACCCGGCGCGATACGATTTCGGCGTCGCCGTGGTGGCGCTCAGCAAATTCGATCAAGTTTGAGATCAGCAACGGCTGACTTTGCATTAAACCTAGCATTTAGAAATCTCCAGTGGTCGTCAAAACTAGCCGTCATCATGCCGCACTCGCCAGGCCAGGGTATGGGGGATTCCCCCTGAATCCCCCATACCCTGGCGCTTGGGGGACAATTTGGGGATGACGATTGACCTTTCGCAACGATTAGCCTGGAACAACCGCTTTGCCCGTTTGGGTAACAAATTTTCAACCCGCTTGCAACCTCAGGCGCTACCAGCGCCGTATTGGATCAGCCGCAACCAGGCTGTAGCGCGGGAACTGGGTTTGGAAGAAAGCTGGTTTGAATCACAAGAGTCGCTAAATGCCTTTGTCGGCAACATCACGCTTCCGGGCAGCGACCCGCTGGCCAGCGTCTACAGCGGCCATCAGTTTGGCCAGTGGGCGGGGCAACTGGGAGACGGCAGGGCTATTTTGCTGGGTGAGCTTGAAACACCCAGCGGCGGTATGGAAATACAACTTAAAGGCGCTGGCAAAACGCCTTATTCCCGTATGGGCGATGGCCGGGCGGTGCTCCGCAGCTCAATTCGTGAGTATTTGTGCTCTGAGGCCATGCACGGCTTGGGCATACCGACCACGCGGGCGCTGGCTTTGACTGGCTCTGATGCAAAAGTACTGCGAGAAGAAATAGAGACTGCCGCAGTCGTCACCCGCACTGCGCCCAGCTTTATCCGTTTTGGGCATTTTGAACACTTCAGCTACAACGACATGCACGTCGAACTGAAAGCCTTGGCCGACTTTGTTATCGACAGCTTTTATCCGGCCTGCCGTGATGCACCTAATCCGTATGCTGCGTTTTTGGAAGCGGTCAGTGAGCGCACTGCCCGCCTCATGGCTGCATGGCAATCGGTAGGCTTTTGCCACGGCGTGATGAACACCGACAACATGAGCATTCTGGGTCTGACAATTGACTATGGCCCGTTTCAATTTCTGGATGCGTTTGACCCGACGCATATCTGCAACCACTCCGACACGCAAGGCCGATACGCCTATGACAAACAGCCCAACATTGCTTACTGGAACCTGTTTTGCCTGGGTCAGGCGCTGCTGCCACTGATAGGTGAGCAAGACCTCGCACTGGCCGCGCTTGAACCCTACAAAAGTATGTTTCCCGCTGAGCTGGAAACCAAAATGCTTGCCAAACTGGGGTTGACTGAGGCCAATTCGGACAACAAGGCCCTGATCGAAAGCACGTTTAAACTGCTGGCCGCCAACAAGGTCGACTACACCATCTTTTGGCGGACTTTAGTCAGCTTTACCCCGCAAAGTGGGCATGAATCGCTGCGCGACCTGTTTTTTGACCGGGAATCGTTCAATGTCTGGGCGCTACACTATTCGGAGCTGCTTGCGCCCGTATCCATTGGGTTAAGAGCCAATTTAATGCTAAAAAATAATCCGAAATACGTTTTGCGCAACCATTTGGGCGAACAAGCCATACGCGCCGCGAAACTAAAAGACTATTCAATGATTCATACCTTGTCCGACGTGTTACAAGCCCCATTTGATGAACATGTCGACCACGATGCGTTGGCGGGCTTCCCGCCTGATTGGGCCAGCGGCATTGAGATCAGTTGCAGCTCTTAAGTTTTTTGAAAGACCAAACCATGACCTCCGAAACAACCCCAAAAATTCATCAAACAGATGCCGAATGGAAAGCCATCCTGAAAGAAAAAGGCGCTGAGCCCGTTGCTTTTGAAGTCACCCGCCATGCAGGCACCGAGCGTGCCTTCAGCGGCAAATACGAAACCGTATGGGCAAACGGTGCATATCACTGCATGTGCTGCGGTGAAAAACTGTTTGAGTCTGAAACAAAGTTTGACTCGGGCTGCGGCTGGCCCAGCTTTTCGCAAGCGACCGATGACACCGCGATTACCGAGCACGTTGACAACAAATACGGCATGCGTCGGGTAGAAACCGTTTGCACCAACTGCGGCGCTCATTTGGGCCACGTCTTCAACGACGGCCCATCGCCAACCGGCTTGCGCTACTGCATGAACTCGGCTTCACTGGATTTCAAGCCAAGATAGATCGTGGCCGATAATTA
>JAYVEE010000253.1:0-11315 GCA_043749005.1 Polaromonas sp.
TGCGATACCAGGGCGACAAGTTCAGCGAATACTTTGATGCCAACACATATTTGCTGATCACCCGCGCATTGGATTACTTTGACCCGGCCGCCAGCTTTGACGGCAATTTAAGCGCCGCTTTAAAACAGGCCACAGCCAAATTCCTGCTCGTCAGCTTCACCACTGACTGGCGATTTGCACCCGCACGTAGCCGTGAAATTGTTAAGGCACTGCTCGATAACCAGCGCGATGTAAGCTACGCCGAGATTGACGCGCCGCACGGGCACGATGCTTTTTTACTTGATGATGCCCGTTATATGGGTATAGTCAGCTCCTATTTTCAGAGCAAGGTGGCGCAATGATGCCAGTACGAGCACCGTCACCCGATGTGCTGTCGATTGCCCGTCTCGTGCCACATGGCTCGCGGGTGCTTGACCTGGGCTGCGGCACTGGCGAGCTGCTCGCGTATCTGATCAGGGAGCGCGGCTGCTCGGGTTACGGCGTTGAAATTAACGACGCCAATGTGCAGGCCTGCGTGGTGCGCGGCGTGAATGTCATTCAGCTCAACCTGGATGATGGCCTTACGCTGTTTGGTGATGCGTCGTTTGATGTGGTGCTGCAGATCGACACGCTCCAGCATCTGCGCAACGCTGAGGTGATGCTGCGCGAGACCGCACGCGTAGGCCGCATCGGCATCGTCGCCTTCCCCAACTTCGGCCATTGGCCCAACCGCGTGGCCGTGCTGCGCGGCCGCATGCCGGTCACCAAGGTGCTGCCCTACCAGTGGTACGACACGCCCAACATTCGCGTGGGCACGCTGCAGGATTTTGAAGCGCTGGCCCTGAAAAACCAGCTTGAGATTCTTGACCAGTTCGGCCTGCAGGACGGCCGTGAAATCCGCTTTTGGCCGAATGCCTTGGCGAGCAGGGCAGTGTTCAAGTTTCAGCGTGGTTAAGAACCGGCAAGTGCTAATATTCAACCGTCGGGAACACAGCCTCCCGAATCTTTACAGATAGACGGTGTCCCGTCCAAGCGCTGGCAACTCGTTTGGAGTACTTTGTGGACACCTGTGTCAATCTGTCTGATTCCAGTTCTTCCTTATTCGTTTCTCCGCAAGAGCTTGAGAGCAGATTAAACCGTGCGGATACGCTTTTTCTGATCGATGTGCGGCCGCAAACGCGCTTTGATGCCAGTTCGCGAATGCTGGCAGGTGCCCGACGCTGCAGTCTGGAGAACGTGCCTGCGCTGGCCGCCATGTTGCTTGCCGAAAATCCGCATCAGGAGGTTGTGACGTATTGCGTGTACGGTCACCATGTGAGCTTGGGTGCGGCGGCTGGGTTGCGAGCTGCGGGTTGGTATGCGCGCGCTTTGGCAGGTGGCTTTGAGGGTGGTGAAGACGGTGTCGACAGCGCGCAGGAGATTGCCCAGTGGCGCAGCACCGTGCTGCCAACAGTTGTGAAAGGCAGGTCATGACGGCGCAGCTGGTGCCCCATGTTTCATTTCGCGAAGCGCTGCGCTTTTGGCTGCTGCTTGGTTTCATCAGCTTTGGCGGACCTGCCGGGCAAATTGCCGTCATGCACCGCGAACTGGTTGAAAAGCGCCACTGGATTTCTGAAAAGCGCTTTTTGCATGCGCTGAACTTTTGCATGCTGCTTCCTGGCCCCGAGGCGCAGCAACTGGCCATTTACCTGGGCTGGCTGATGCACCGCACTTGGGGCGGCGTGCTGGCGGGCACGCTGTTCGTGTTGCCGTCGCTGGTACTGCTGATTGTGCTGAGCTGGGTCTACATGGCGTTTGGCGCGCAGCCTGTTGTAGCGGGCATTTTTTACGGCATCAAGCCCGCCGTGGCTGCAATTGTGCTGCATGCGTTGCACCGCATTGCCAGCAAATCGCTGGGCAATCCGCTTTTTGCGCCAATTCCCTGGGTGCTGACAGCTATGAGTTTCATAGCTGTCTGGGCTTTTAACATTGCTTTTCCGTGGGTGGTTTTGGCTGCACTGCTGCTGGGCGTGTTGTTGTCGCGGATTGCGCCGGGCGCGTTAGGCAAAGGCAGTGGTCATGCCGCCAAGGCAAAAGGCGCGCACGAGGCAGCACTTATCGACGATGACACGCCAACACCTTCTCACGCGTTGTTCAAGCCGTCACGACTGGCGATGGTGTTGGCGGCAGGTGCCGTGCTGTGGCTTTTGCCGATGACCGTGCTGTTTTTCAGCTATGGCTGGCAAGGCACGCTTACTCAGATTGGCTGGTTTTTTACCAAAGCGGCGTTGCTGACCTTTGGCGGCGCGTATGCGGTGTTGCCCTATGTGAATCAAGCGGCGGTTGAGCATTACCAGTGGCTGACCACGGCGCAAATGATGGACGGTCTGGCACTGGGTGAAACCACGCCCGGCCCGCTGATCATCATCGTCGCGTTTGTCGGTTTTGTGGCCAGTTGGGGCAAGGCGGCGATGGGGCCTGAAGCGCTGTTTCTGGGTGCTGCGCTGGGTGCTTGTGTGGCAACGTGGTTTACGTTTTTGCCATCGTTCATTTTTATTTTGGCGGGCGGGCCTTATGTGGAGTCAACGCGCGGCAACCTCAAACTCACCGCGCCGCTGGCAGCAGTCACCGCCGCCGTGGTTGGAGTTATCGCCAATCTTGCTCTGTTTTTTATAGCTTCTGTGGCCCGACCTACTGGCGCTGGTGGGTCAATTGACTGGGTAGCTCTGGGCATGGTGTTGGCGGCTGCGCTGGCTTTGTGGGTTTTGAAATGGGGCGTGATCCGGGTGATTGCGGTGGCGGCCGCTACTGGACTGATGCTGCGTTTGCTGGGCTGGGCGTAGCTGCATTAAGCTTGGCGTCAATGCAAGGCAACTCAAGCAGCAACCCCACCAGCATCTGGCAACGCGTGTTTGGCCAATGGACGCAAACCGTCACGCCCGATACGCTGCGTGCTGATGCAACTGCTGGGTTGCTGGGTGCGGTGCTGGTGTTGCCGCAGGGCATTGCCTTTGCCACGCTTGCAGGTTTGCCGCCGCAGTATGGTTTGTATACAGCGGTCATCCCCTGCATCATTGCGGCGCTCTTTGGATCCAGCTGGCATGTGATGTCGGGGCCGACCAATGCCAACTCGCTCGCGCTGTTTGCCATGCTGTCTCCCTTGGCACTGGCGTTCACTCCCGCTTATATCCAGTTGGCGCTGGCTGTCACGCTGATGGTGGGCGCGATGCAGTTTTTGATCGGTGTGTTGCGTCTGGGCAGCCTGGCGAACTTCATCTCACCCGCTGCGCTTTTTGGTTTCGCCTCAGGTGCGGCGGCATTGATAGCGGTGTATGCGCTGCCTGACTTTCTGGGCCTGTTGCCTGCCAGTGAGCGCAGTGCGTCCGGCGTGTTGATGCATGTGGCTAATCAGTTTGGGCAAATTGACAAGTCAGCGCTGTTGGTGGGCGCAACGACTGTTGGGGTGGCATTGGGCGTGCGCCACTTTCGGCCACGCTGGCCCTTCATGTTGATCGGTCTGGCGGCAGCAACGTTGCTTTCAGTGGCTGCGGGTATGACCGTGCACACCATTGGCCATATCACCACACCCTGGCCGCAGTTTGTGCTTCCGCAGATTAGCTGGGCATCCGTATCAGAGCTGCTTGGCCTGGCCTTTGCGTTGACGATTGTGGCGCTGGGCCAGGCCATATCAATCGCCAAAGCCGTAGCGGCCAAGTCTGGTCAAAGGATTGACGCGAACCGCGAGTTTCGCGGACAGGGCTTGTCTAATATCGTCGGTGGATTTTTCTCGTGCTACGTGTCCTGCGGGTCCATGAACCGCTCCATGCCCAACCTGCAGGCCGGTGCGCGCACACCGCTGGCGGCGGTGTTTTCTGCGTTGTTGTTGTTGGCGCTGGTGGCAGTTAGCAGCGATCTGCTGGCCAAAATCCCGATGGCGGCATTGGCGGGTTTGCTGCTGTTGGTGTCGGTGTTTTTATTGGATGCGCCGCGCTGGCGTGAAGTGTTGTCCTTAAGCCGCACCGAGTTTGCGGTTGCACTCGCCACATTGATCGCTACCTTGACCATCCGCCTGGAAATGGCCATTTTGCTCGGTACGCTGCTGTCGCTGATGACCTTTTTGTACCGCACTTCCAAGCCAGCCATGCGCACGATGGGGTTTGACAGCAGAAGTGACAGCCGTCAGTTTGTTGTGCTGGACGACAACGCCTTCTTAGAAGGCCGAAGCAGCAGGCCGCCCCATCTTCCCGAATGTCCCCAACTTAAATTATTAAGAATGGAAGGCGAAGTTTATTTTGGCGCCACCCAGCATGTGGCCGACAAGCTGCACGCCCTGCGTCACGAGGCCAATCCGCAAAAGCATTTGCTGGTCATGGGTAAAAGCATGAACTTTATTGACCTGGCAGGCGCCGAACTGTGGGAGCAGGAGCTTAACGCCCGCCGCGCCATTGGCGGTGACTTGTATTTTCACAGGCCGCGCCCCGAGGTGATTGCGATGTGGAAAACCACTGGCTTTACCCGCCTGCTTGGTTCGGAGCACCAGTTTCCCGACAAACGTGTGGCCATTGCCACCATCTTCCCCAAGCTCGACCGCCAAATTTGCAGCACCTGCACGGCGCGCATTTTCTGGGAATGCAAGAGCGTGCCCCCATCCGCCGGATTCATCCCCATAAAATAGCCTGATGCATCCCCGCCTCGCCGTACTCCCTCAATATTTAACCCCCAACCATGCAATAAACGTCTTTGCCGGATGGGTTGCTGGCCATGAGCGCGGCTGGGTCACGACGGAAATCATTCGCTGGTTTGTGCGCAAGTATGGCGTCAACATGGGCGAAGCTTTGAATAGTGACATCGCCAGTTATGCCAGCTTCAATGACTTTTTTACCCGCGCTTTGGCGCCCGGTGCCCGGCCGCTTGCCAGTGCAGATTTGATTTGCCCGGTCGATGGTGCCATCAGCCAGTTCGGCCCGATTTCAGGTGACCAGATTTTTCAGGCCAAGGGTCACCGGTACTCAACCACCGCGCTGGTGGGTGGTGATGCAGCACTGGCAGAGCAGTTCAGGGACGGCAGTTTTGCCACGCTGTACTTGAGCCCCATGGACTATCACCGCATTCACATGCCATGTGATGGGCAGTTAAAGCAAATGATTTATGTCCCTGGCGACCTGTTTTCTGTTAACCCGACTACTGCGCGCGGTGTGCCGGGTCTGTTTGCACGCAACGAGCGGGTAGTATGTGTTTTTGAATCCGCACGCGGGCCGTTTGTGTTGGTGCTGGTCGGCGCCACCATAGTTGGCAGCATGGCCACGGTATGGCACGGCGTGGTCAACCCGCCGCGCCTGCCAGACGTCAAAACCTGGAACTACACGGATCAAATGGTGGAACTGAAGCAGGGCGACGAGATGGGCCGATTTTTGTTAGGCTCTACGGTTGTGATGCTTTTCCCAAATGCCGCAAAGCCATCGCTGCAATTCAACCCGGCCTGGCAGCCGACAAAAGCCATCCGTTTGGGCGAATCGATGGCAAATTATCAGGAGTCGATATGAACGCACCTCTACACAAAGAAATCCCCATTGATGTCCTCAACGCTGCTCAGGCCCTGAGCCAGGTCAGCACCCAGTGGGACGGCGACATCGTCCAGCAGATTTCTGACTACATCACCATCCCGGCCAAGTCGCCGGGTTTTGACGCAGACTGGAAGGCGCATGGTTATATCGACACCGTCATGCGCAATGCCGCCACTTGGGTTGAAGCGCAAAAAGTTGAAGGCTTGACTCTGGAAGTCATCCGGCTCGAAGGCCGCACACCGGTGCTGTTTTTTGAAATCCCCGCCACACGCGCCGACTCTACGCAGACGGTACTGATGTATGGCCACCTCGACAAACAACCCGAATTCACCGGCTGGCGCAGTGACCTGGGGCCGTGGACACCCAAATACCAGGACGGCAAACTCTATGGTCGCGGCGGTGCTGACGACGGCTATGCGGTGTACGCCAGCATTGCGGCGGTGCAGGCTTTAAAAGCGCAAAATGTACCGCATCCGCGCATCGTCGGCCTGATTGAAACCTGCGAAGAAAGCGGCTCATACGACCTGCTTCCGTATGTCGATGCGCTGCGCAAACGCCTGGGCGATGTGGCTTTGGTCGTTTGTCTGGATTCAGGCGCGGGCAATTACGACCAGCTGTGGTTGACCACCAGCCTGCGTGGCATGGGCGGCGGTGTCCTGAAGGTTGAAGTGCTGGACGAAGGTGTGCATTCTGGTGATGCCAGCGGCCTGGTGCCGTCGAGCTTTCGCATCATGCGGCATGTTCTTGACCGGCTAGAGGACAGCGCCACTGGCCGCCTGCTGCCGCAGAGCTTTCACTGCGCCATTCCGGCTGATCGCCTGGCCCAGGCCAAAGCGACAGCAGCCACTCTGGGCGATGAGGTGTACAAGCGCTTCCCGTGGGCGCACTACGATTGCGAAGGCTCAAGCGCCTTCACGCTGCCGATGACAACGGACCCGGTAGAGGCGCTGCTGAACCGCACATGGCGGCCGACTTTGAGCGTCACAGGCGCAGAAGGTTTTCCTGCATTAAAAGACGCGGGCAATGTGCTGCGGCCTTACACCGCATTCAAGTTGTCGCTGCGTTTTCCGCCACTGGTTGATGCGTCTCAAGCGGTTCAAGAACTTAAAAAGTTGCTGGAAGACAACGCGCCCTACAACGCCAAAGTCACCTTTGAAGGTGGTGGAGGTGCAACCGGCTGGAACGCCCCAAGCACAGTTGACTGGTTTGAAAACGCACTCAATGACGCCTCACAAAGCTTTTTTGGAGCACCCTGCGGCACCATTGGTCAGGGCGGCACCATACCGCTGATGAACATGCTCAGCAAAGGCTTCCCCAAGGCGCAAATGATGGTTTGCGGCGTGCTGGGCCCCAAAAGCAATGCTCATGGGCCGAATGAATTTTTGCATGTGCCGTATGCCAAAAAACTCACTGCGGCTGTTGCTCACGTGATGGCGCGTGTGCCGGGCTGATATGGATTTAACGGTCACGCCTTTTACTGCCAGGGACGGCGAAAACCTGGCTATTTACACCTGGCAGGCGCCAAGGCGCACCCGCGCGGTCGATTCCCAGTTGGGCGACAGCTACTCAGGGCCTGCGGCTATCGTGCTGATTGTTCACGGCCTGGGTGAGCATGCCGGGCGATATGAAGGCGTTGCACAGCTGCTAACGCAATGGGGCTTTGCAGTGCGTGCCTATGACCAGCGTGGTCATGGCCGGTCTGACGGCCAGCGTGGTGCGCTACAGGACAGCAATGTGTTGCTCGAAGACTTGGCAGAAATGGTGGACGAAGCCAGGCTTCATGGCATGCCATTTCCCACCACAGCCGGAGAGCTGGAGGCAGAGCATGCAGCGCCTAAAAACCTGCCCTTGATTTTGCTCGGGCATAGCCTGGGCGGCCTGGTTGCTGCCAGGTTTGTTGCGTTAAATCTGCGGCCAGTAGAAGGGCTGGTTTTATGCTCACCAGCACTGGACCCAGGGCTCAGCATTTTTCAAAAACTATTGCTCGCGGCATCACTTAAATTCATGCCTTCGATGACTGTCAACAATGGGTTGAACCCTGACCACTTGTCACGCGACCCTGAGGTGGTCAAGGCGTATCTTGCAGACCAGCTCGTTCACAACAAAATCTCCGCACGCCTTGGCCAGTTCATCGCCACCGCAGGCTCTGCCACCATCGCAGCTGCTGCAAATTGGCGCACGCCCACGCTGCTGATGTATGCGGGTGCAGACAAGCTGGTTAACCCCGAAGGCAGCCGCCGTTTTGCAGCAATGGCGGCGCAATCCAGAACAGTCAAACCCGGCGTGGTCACTGCAAAATGCTTTGACGGCTACTACCACGAGCTTTTTAACGAGCTGGAGCCCGGGCCCGTGTTTGAACTGCTCAAAACCTGGCTGGATGCCCATTTTTAGGTGTCAAATTGGCCTCTAACCCAATGAACACGGGTGCAAGCAGCTACTAAATTCATAGTAGTTTATCAAACCCCAACGCCCACAGAAAGTACCTGATGAAACTTACCAACTTCCCTAGAGTCCGCATCACCCACGGGCCGACGCCGCTTGAATTCATGCCGCGCATGACCGAGGTTTTGGGAGGCCCTAACCTGTACATCAAGCGTGACGACTGCACAGGCCTGGGCACAGGTGGCAACAAAACCCGCAAGCTTGAGTTTCTGATGGCTGACGCTGTCAAGATTGGTGCAGACACCATCATCACGCAGGGTGCAACCCAGTCCAACCATGCGCGGCAAACCGTTGCCATAGCGGCCAAGATGGGCATGAAGTGCGAGATTCTGCTGGAAGACCGGACTGGCTCAACCGTTGAAAACTACAAGCAATCCGGCAACGTGTTTTTAGACCACCTTTACGGCGCCAATGTTGCAGAGGTCCCCGGCGGCACTGACATGAACGCTGCCATGGCCAAACTGGCCGACGAGCTTCGCGCCAAGGGTCAAAAGCCGTACATCATCCCCGGTGGCGGCTCCAACCCGATCGGGGCACTGGGCTATGTGGTGTGTGCGCTCGAGATGGTTGACCAGTTCAATGCTTTGGGGCTCAACGTCAGTTGCGTGGTTCACGCTACCGGCAGCGCAGGCACACAAGCTGGTCTGGTGGTCGGTCTGGAAGGCGCACGCGCCCAGATTCCGGTGCTCGGCATTGGTGTGCGCGCGGCGAAAGAAGCGCAAGAAACCAATGTCTACAACCTGGCTGTTAAAACCGCCGATCTCCTCGGTGTATCCGGCAGCATCAGCCGTGAAAGCGTCATGGCCAACTGCGACTACGTAGGCGGCGGCTACGGCGTGCCCACACCCGGCATGATTGAAGCAGTGACCATGACGGCGCGTCTGGAAGGCATCCTGCTCGACCCGGTGTATTCAGGCAAGGGCATGGCGGGCCTGATTGATTTGTGCCGCAAGGGGCATTTCAAAAAAGGCGAGAACGTGGTGTTTGTGCATACCGGCGGCGCTGTGGCGCTGTATGGCTACATGGATGCGTTTGACAACCTGAAGCCGCTTTGAACGGGGATCAGCATGATCGGTGTTTTGGGCGGTATGGGGCCACTGGCCACCGTTGATTTTTTCAGCAAGGTACTGCTTGCTACCCCGGCCACAGGCGACGCCGACCATGTGCCGCTGCTAATTCAGTCAGACCCACGCATCGCCCCGCGTCCAGCGGCGATTCTGAAAGGCGGGCGCTCACCTTTGCCTGAACTGCTGGCTGGGCGCAACCGCTTGATTGCCGCAGGTGCAACGGCGTTGGCCATGCCGTGCAACACCGCGCATTTTTGGTTTGCCGATCTGGTGAAAGGTTGCTCTGTGCCCTTTATCAGCATCGTCGATGCCAGCATTAACGAGCTGCGTAACCTGGTCGACCCAGGCACGCCGATAGGCCTAATTGCCACCCGCGCCACCCTGGCCGCCCAGATTTTTGATACGCCGCTCAAACGCGCGGGCTACACGCTCATCAATCCTGATGAAGACATGATGGACGCACTGGTTTTGCCAGGCATAGAGCTGGTCAAGGCCGGGAAGGCTCAACAAGGCGGGCAACTGATTGAGCAAGCCGTCAAAGCGTTGTTGGCCCAAGGCGCAGGCGCGGTGGTCTTGGCCTGCACTGAAACGCCTTTGGCACTTGACGCCGTGCAGTCACCCCTGCGCGCCCAGTGCATAGACACCACCGCCGCTCTGGCGCGGGCGTGTGTGTCGTGGTGGCAGGCGTACCAGACTGAAATGACGTAAAACGGCATTTAGCGCCGGTTTTCAGGCTATTTATCGACTATATCAAGGTCTGGTCAAATAAACACAGGCGCTAGCGGCTCCTGAATTAATAGCGTATCAATCAATCAAGCAAAAGCCTGATCGCCCATGCCCTACCCGTCTTCAGACTCATCAGCTCCTGCTTGCACTGCGCCACTTTTCAGCGCTTTCTTGAGCGCGGCAAAGCCCAGCATCCGCTGGTGGTAGGTGTCCAGCAGGGTTTGCACGATACCTTCAATAGCGGACTTTTTCAAACCCAGCTCACGGCTGGCCACCACAATGCTGGCCACCAGACGCCGTACGTCCCAGTCAAAAGGGCCGGGCACGGTTTCATCAAAACGACTCAGTCGAAACAGCAGGCGCCGCTCGGGGCTTGCAAGCAAACCAAAGTTGGACAAATGCGCATACCGCACAACTGCACCGCTACCCCAAAACGCAGCGTACGCGCCAAGTCGTACGCTATCAATGTGGCGGCATCGCGATAAAAGGCAAACGGGCGGGCCAGCATTCGGCCAAACCGCATAGGCAACAGCTCGATAATGCGGCCCTCGTTGGATGCAGCGAGCAACGCCAGCGCATCGCGCCTGCCGCTGTCGTGCAGGCCGAACGCTGAACGCGGGTAGTCTTGCCGCGCCAACCTGCCTTGTTCAAAATGTTGCGCCAGCGAGCCGCGGCCAATCAGGTGGTCTGTGTGTCGTTTCATGCAGCGATAATTGCACAGCAGGCAAAAAATATGGACAAAAGGTCTTGAAGTGGTGACAGTCGCCATGCCGGGTCTTGACCTCAAAGGCGGCACGGTCAGCCGTCTTCGTTAACATCGTGGTATCCGCCGTTAATGCCATTCTCCGTTACCTTATGCAACGCTACGTCAACGCAATATGACTGACTCCCGATTGATGCTGGTGGACAGCAACGACTACACGGCTTCTGTGCTGATAGAGGATTTGCGGAGTCGCGGACTCGGGTATGTTCATTGGGCGGCCAGCTCGATGGATACGCCGCGAGTGCTGGCGAGCTGTGAGCCAGATGTCGTGGTTGTCAATTACCACTCTGACCAGCCCGACAACCTGATGGTTTGCAGCACCATCAAGCTGCTGGCGCCGTTTGCCGCGACGGTAGTAATTGCCTCGCCGGGACCTGCTCTCAAGGCGGTTCGCCACTGGGCCAAACAGACCAGCAGCATTGACGTGATCATTGAAAAGCCCCTGTCGGACGAGCGTTTTTTCACCGCAGTGATAGATTTGCTGCGGGTTAGAGCCGCCGCGCGGGAAGCTGACACACGCGTGGCGCGCTTGACCAGCCTGGTGCCGGAAGGCGCGCTGTCGGTGATTGACAACGACCTTAGCGAAGAGGCAGAAATCCTTGACGCAGCGGTCATCTTTACCGACATTCGCGGGTCATCCCGACTGATCCGGGACATGCCGCCACAAGTTTTTTTTGAAAACCTGAACGCACTGCTCAGTGCGCAAGCGGCTCTAGTGCGTAAGCATCAAGGCGCTGTCGTCAAATACACCGGGGACGGCATGCTGGCCATATTCCGCGGTATGGGCCGGTCGTA
>JAYVEE010000254.1:0-3504 GCA_043749005.1 Polaromonas sp.
GGTGCAGCAACAGAAGCGGCCAAGGCCATTGCAGCATCTTTAAGCGGCGGTGAGCGCAAAGCGATTTTGCTGGGCAATGCTGCGGCGCATCATGCGAAGGCGTCCAGTTTGCTGGCACTCGCCAACTGGATTGGTGCCCAGACGGGTGCAAGCGTAGGTTACCTGACTGAAGCAGCAAATACCGTTGGTGCGCAGCTTGTGGGCGCCATGCCGCAGGGCAAGGGCTTAAATGCCGGTCAGATGCTGCAAGGACAGCTCAAAGCACTTGTGTTGCTTAATACCGAGCCTGAGTTTGATTCCGCACTTGGCGACAAGGCCAGGACTACGCTGAACGCTGCACAAATGGTGGTTACGCTTTCGCCTTTCAAAGCGAACATGAGTTTTAGTGACGTCCTTTTGCCGATCGCGCCATTTACTGAAACTCCAGGCACATTTGTCAATGCTGAAGGCCGGGCTCAAAGTTTTCATGCAGTTGTCAAACCGTTGGGAGATGCACGGCCTGCCTGGAAAGTTCTGCGCGTACTGGCCAACATGCTTGACCTGCCGGGATTTGATTTTGAATCCACGCAAGCCGTTTTTGCACAAATCAAAGGGATTTCTGAGGGTCGTGTTTCATCTTTGTTTTTGAGCAACGCCTCAAATGCGACCATAGATTTAACGACCAGCGACGATCCTCCCGCTGTAGCCCGCATTTATCAGCTTGACAGTCTGGTCAGGCGCGCGACTTCACTGCAGATGACTGCTGATGCGCGCGGTGTGGTCATGGTTGATGACATTACGGAGGATGTCGCAGCATGATTGACGCTATCCATGCCTTTGGCCAGGGTTTGGCAGGCGGCATCTGGCCAACCACCGTGTGGCCAGTGCTCTGGACGCTGATCAAAATTGTGAGCGTCTTGCTGCCATTGATGGGCTGCGTTGCTTACCTCACGCTGTGGGAGCGCAAGGCTATTGGCTTCACACAAATTCGGTTAGGCCCTAATCGTGTGGGACCGTTTGGCTTGCTGCAACCAATTGCCGATGCGCTCAAACTGCTAACCAAAGAAATCATTATTCCTACAGCTGCCAGCAAAGGATTATTCGTGCTGGGTCCCATCATGACCATCATGCCCGCGCTAGCTGCTTGGGCTGTGATTCCGTTCGGCCCTGATGTGGCGCTGGCAAACATCAATGCGGGCCTGCTTTTTTTGATGGCTATTACCTCGCTCGAAGTTTATGGTGTCATTATTGCTGGCTGGGCGTCAAATTCAAAGTATGCCTTTCTTGGTGCCATGCGTGCCTCAGCGCAAATGGTCAGCTATGAAATAGCCATGGGTTTTTGTCTGGTGGTAGTGCTGATGGTGTCGGGCAGTTTGAACATGACTGACATCGTGATGGGGCAAGGCAAAGGCATGGCTGCAGACCGGGGCTTGACTTTTCTGTCGTGGAATTGGTTGCCATTGCTGCCAATCTTTGTGGTTTATTTCATTTCCAGCCTCGCGGAAACCAACCGCCATCCGTTCGATGTGGTCGAGGGAGAGTCCGAGATTGTGGCCGGTCACATGGTTGAATATTCAGGCATGTCATTTGCCATGTTCTTTCTGGCTGAATACGCCAATATGTGGTTAGTCGCCATTCTGGCTGTCTTGCTGTTCCTGGGTGGCTGGTTGTCGCCTATCGACGTCGCTTTGTTTAATTGGGTGCCTGGCTGGATTTGGCTGGGGCTCAAGACGTTTATGGTCGTGACCACCTTCCTTTGGGTGCGGGCAACGTTTCCGCGCTTTCGTTATGACCAGATCATGCGTTTGGGCTGGAAAATTTTTATTCCTGTGACGCTCGTCTGGCTTGTCGTTGTTGGCGGCTGGATGCAAACGCCTTGGAACATCTGGAAATAATTTATGTCAGTTGCCTCTATCAAAGACTTCGCTTCAAGCTTCATGCTCACCGAGCTGTTCAAGGGCATGGCCCTGACTGGCAAGTACATGTTCAAGCGCAAGATTACCGTTCAGTTTCCTGAAGAAAAAACACCGCAAAGCCCTCGTTTTCGCGGGCTGCATGCGCTGCGCCGCTATGAAAATGGTGAAGAGCGTTGTATTGCCTGCAAACTTTGCGAGGCGGTGTGCCCGGCTATGGCCATCACGATTGAGTCGGAAGTACGCGATGACGGCAGCCGCCGCACGTCACGTTACGACATTGATCTGACCAAGTGTATTTTTTGCGGCTTCTGCGAGGAAAGCTGCCCGGTCGATTCCATTGTTGAAACACATATTTTTGAATATCACGGCGAGAAACGGGGAGATTTGTATTTCACCAAAGACATGTTGCTGGCTGTGGGTGATCGTTACGAAACGGAAATTGCGGCCAACCGTGTTGCAGATGCCAACTTTCGGTAATCCAGAGGCATAGCCACAGCCACAGAATCCAGAAAGAATTAATAACAAGATGGACGCTAAAACAGGTCTTTTTTATGTCTTTGCCGCTTTGATGCTTTTCGCGGCATTCAAGGTAATCACAGCCCGCAACCCGGTACATGCCGCGCTATTTTTGGTGTTGGCGTTTTTTCAAGCTGCTGCCATATGGATATTGCTGAAAGCTGAATTTTTGGCAATTGCATTGGTGCTGGTTTATGTTGGCGCAGTCATGGTGCTGTTTTTATTTGTGGTGATGATGCTGGACATCAACATCGACAGCATGCGTCAGGGCTTCTGGAAGCATTTTCCGCTGGCCGGCACAGTCGGCGCCATCATTGCACTGGAGATGTCTTATGTGTTGATGGGTGGATTTCGCGAACCCCCAAAAGCAGCTAGTTTGTCAAGCACAGCAGCAGGGCAAATTAGCGCGCAGGTGTCCAACACCAAAGAGTTAGGCAAGGTGCTGTACTCTGAATATATTTACCCGCTTGAAATCGCTGCTGTGATTTTGTTGGTGGCAATCATTGCCGCCATCGCACTGACACTGCGTGAACGCAAAGACTCGAAATCACAAAATCCGTCAGAGCAAGTTCGGGTCAAACGGGCCGACCGCGTAATGCTAGTCAAGATGAACCCGGTCATGCCTAAATCCATCGCACCTGTCGGCGGGGAGAAAAAGGCATGACACTTACTCTTGGGCACTTTTTGTCTTTAGGCGCGATGCTGTTTGCGTTGTCGGTGATCGGTATTTTCCTGAATCGCAAAAATCTGATTATTTTGTTAATGGCCATTGAGCTGATGTTGCTGGCTGTCAACATGAATTTTGTCGCCTTCTCTTATTACCTGAACGACATGGCGGGTCAAATTTTTGTGTTTTTTATTTTGACGGTTGCCGCTGCTGAATCAGCCATTGGCCTGGCCATCCTCGTATTGCTGTTCCGCAATAAATCCAGTATTAATGTTGATGAACTCAACACGCTCAAGGGCTGATCGAAAATGAGTCAAACCCTTTCTGTCGCTGCGCTTTTGGCTGTCCCCTTGTTGCCATTAGCCGGCGCTGTAGTTGCAGGCGTGTTTGGCACGGTTTTCGGCGGTAACTGGATAGGTCGTCGCC
>JAYVEE010000255.1:0-11293 GCA_043749005.1 Polaromonas sp.
CAATTGCAGGCCAGCAATTCAGCCAAGCTGGACGAAATGCGTAAAACGGTTGATGAAAAACTGCAAACCACATTGGAGACGCGTTTGGGTGAAAGCTTCAAACAGGTCGCTGACAGGCTGGAGCAGGTTCATAAAGGCCTGGGTGAAATGCAAACGTTGGCGCAAGGCGTGGGCGACTTGAAGCACCTGCTGACTAACGTCAAAACGCGCGGTATTTTTGGTGAAGCACAACTGTCTGCATTGCTTGAACAGGTGTTCACGGTGGATCAGTATGCAGCGCAAGTCGCAACCCAACCGGGCAGCAAAAACACAGTGGACTTTGCCATCAGGCTGCCGGGACGGTCTGATTCTGGTGAGCCACTGTGGCTGCCGATTGACGCGAAATTTCCAAACGAAGATTACGAACGGCTGCTCGATGCGCAGCAGCGCGCAGACGCTCAGGGCGCAGAGGCTGCAGGCAAGGCACTTGAAATCCGCATCCGGCTTGAGGCCAGGTCCATTAGCGAAAAATACATTGCGCCACCGCACACCACTGATTTTGCGATTTTATTTTTACCCACTGAAGGCCTGTACGCCGAGGTACTGCGCCGCCCTGGACTGATGGCCAGCTTGAGCCGTGACCACCGAATCACGCTGGCAGGGCCCACCACACTGTTGGCCATGCTCAGCTCATTGCAAATGGGGTTCAGAACACTGGCCCTGGAAAAGCGTTCGAGCGAGGTGTGGCAGGTACTGGGCGCGGTAAAAACCGAATTTGGCAAGTTTGGCGACGTACTGGCCAAAATTAAATCGAATGCAGAAACCATGTTGAACACGGTCAGCAACGCGGAGCAGCGCAGCCGCGTGATGGGCAAGGCGCTGCGTAATGTTGAGGCGTTACCCGAAGTTGATTCAGCACGCCTGTTGCCTTTGGACAAAGATCCGGATGGGTGATTGACCGCTGAGCTGGCCCGCCTGATCATCGCGCAAATCTGCCTTCACGCCTGTATGGCGGGCATGCGTATGGCAGCGCCTCTGCTCGCTTTGCAGCAAGGCTACAGCCCGGCAGCGGTGGGGATTTTGCTGGCAATGTTTGCACTGACGCAGGTCTTTTTGGCATTGCCAGCGGGACGTTTTGCAGACCGGCATGGGTTGAAGCGACCTGTGAGCTTCAGCGTGCTGGCAGCGTGTACAGGCGCTGCTTTGGCTTTGGCATTTCCCGTGTTCCCTGTTCTATGCCTGTCTGCTCTCCTGACAGGTGGCGCAACTGGCGCAGCCGTCATTGCCCTGCAACGCCATGTGGGTCGCGCCGCCAGCGGCGCGACGCATTTGCGGCAAGTGTTCAGCTGGTTGTCAATTGGCCCAGCGGTGTCGAATTTTGTAGGCCCGTTTTCGGCCGGACTGTTGATTGATCATGCCGGGCCTGTTGCGGGGAGCTTGTGGGGTTACCGTGCTGCTTTTTTATTGTTGGCGTTGCTACCGCTGGCCAGTTGGTATCTGGTGCAACGCACCCATGAATTGCTACCCGTGCGGACACCTTTGGGGGCTGATCAACCCAAAGCCTGGGACTTGCTTCGCGAGCCAAAATTTCGCCGCCTGATGCTGGTTAACTGGTTTTTATCGTCCTGCTGGGACGTACATACATTTGTAGTGCCCGTACTGGGGTTTGAGCGCAATATCAGCGCATCTGTGATTGGTGCCATTCTGGGAGCCTTTGCCCTGGCTGCGGCAGCTATTCGCTTGGTCATGCCGTTGGTGGCCGCGTACTTGAGTGAATGGAAGGTTTTGGTGGTTGCCATGTTGACAACAGCTGTTTTGTTCGGTGCTTACCCCTTGATGCCAACGGCGTTCGCCATGGGCATGTGTTCAGTTCTTTTGGGATTTTCCCTGGGTGCAGTGCAGCCGATGATCATGAGTATGTTGCATCAAATGACGCCTGAAGCGCGACACGGTGAGGCGCTGGGCTTGCGCCTGATGTTGATTAATGCATCAAGTGTGGCGATGCCTATTTTGTTTGGCTCTGCGGGTGCAGCGTTGGGTGTCGCAGTGGTGTTTTGGGTAGTGGGATCAGTCGTGGGTTTGGGCTCGCGCGCGGCGTGGCAACTTAAAACCAGCTCTCACAAATCGTAAAACCGGGTAATGATGTCCCATGCCGCTTGCGGCTCGTCTACGTAATGAAACAACTTCAGGTCTTGGGGCGATATGGCGCCTTCTTCAATCAGTACATCAAAATTGATCAAGCGCTTCCAATAGTCACTCCCGAATAGCACAATCGGCAGCGCTCTGGCTTTGCCGGTTTGTACCAGCGTGATGACTTCAAACAGTTCATCAAGTGTTCCAAACCCGCCCGGGAAGGCCACCAGCGCTTTGGCGCGCATCATGAAATGCATTTTGCGCAACGCAAAATAATGAAATTTGAAATTCAGCGACGGCGTGATGTATTGGTTGCCGGATTGTTCGTGCGGCAGCACAATATTCAGGCCGACGGTAGGCGCACCCAGCTCATGTGCCCCCCGATTGGCCGCCTCCATGATGCCAGGCCCGCCGCCGGTGCAGATAAACAACTGCTTATCGTGCGGCAAGGGATGGCTGTGCGCGGCCACCAGCCGCGCAAACAGTCTTGCGTGGTCATAGTAGGTAGCATTTCGGATGTGGCGCTGGGCCACAACCAGGGCATCTTGTGCGTCGCGCAGCGCGTCGGCATTGCTGCCTTCCGCATTGATATTTGCCAAATTGGTTTGTGCTGCAAGCAACGACGTGTTGGCCGTTTCAGGTGATGGGAAACGGGCACTGCCAAACACCACAACCGTACTTTCAATGCCTTGTTCGTGCTGGCCCAGTTCAGGCTTGAGCATTTCCAGCTGCATGCGGATGCCGCGCGTTTCACGTCTTAGCAAAAATTCCGGATCGGCAAAAGCCAGGCGGTATGCGTCAGCATCGAGCGGCCGGTCATCGCGCGCGTGGGCTTGCAGTTCCGCCCAGGCATTGCTCAGGCGGCTGGCGGAGAGGTCTTGTGTTTGATCCATAAAGCAAGGTAAAAGTTGTTGGCAAAATAAAAAAGCGCCCAGTAAGAGCGCTTTTTTCAAATTTTGATAAGTTTAAACCCGCTTGCGATACTCACCCGTGCGGGTGTCAATTTCAACAACATCGCCTTGCGCCACGAAAATTGGCACACCAATTTCAAAGCCGGTAGCAATCTTGGCGGGTTTCAGTACCTTGCCTGAGGTGTCGCCTTTGACGGCTGGCTCAGTCCAGGTGATTTCACGTTCAACGTTGGTGGGCAACTCGACGGAAATGGCCTTGCCTTCGTAAAAAACAACTTCAAGCCCCATGCCGTCTTGCAGGTAGTTGAGTGAGTCGCCCATGTTTTCAGCTTCGACTTCATACTGGTTGTACTCTGCATCCATGCAGATGTACATCGGATCGGCAAAGTAGGAATAGGTGCAATCTTTTTTGTCCAGAATAACTTGGTCAATCTTGTCATCGGCCTTGAAAACGTTTTCAGTGCCAAAGCTGCCAATCAGGCTTTTGAGCTTCATGCGCACGGTGGCTGAATTACGGCCGCCGCGGCTGTATTCGGTCTTGAGCACCACCATCGGGTCTTTGCCGTGCATGATGACATTGCCAGCGCGAATTTCTTGAGCGATTTTCATAACGTGTATTTGGGTGGGCGTTGAGGGAAATGCAGTGCCTTGTGCAACGCAGAGCCTCTGATTTTAGCGGTTTTTTGCGGCGTATTGGGCCAGCCGGCTGGTCAGGTCTGACTGCTGCGCCAGCCGCTGGCACTTACTGGCCACTGTTTGTTGCCACTCGCTCGCATCAGTTAATGGCGGTAATGCCTGGCCAGACAGGCCATTCCAGATCCTGTGAAAAGTCCGCAAACCTGGCGGCGCAGCCAGCATGTCCAAAAACGCCTCCAGCTTCGGCCCGTGCGCGCCGTCATCCTGCGGGTAAATTTGCCAGACAAAGGGCTTGCCCGCCCAGATGGCCCGAACAATCGAGTCTTCGCCGCGCACAAAGTTGATGTCGCTGGCCCAGAGCAGGTGGTCAAAGTCTGTCTGGTTCATCAGTGGTAAATATGAAATTGATAGCTTTTCGCACCCGTATCTATTGGTCTGAAGACTGATTTCATGGATATTTCGGTGTGATTTTGAAGCTTTTGAGGCCATCACGGCTTTGACGGCTTGAGTTGCGCGGCCTGCCGCCACCAGCAATCGCACTGGCTGGCCGTTAATGCCGTTTTGCGCCAGCTCATCAAGCAGCTGGACAAGCGCGGAAGGCTCGTAGCAGAACAGTGACAACAAGGTTTCACCTTGCCAGTCAATGCGATGAAGCCTGAGCCACGCCGCGCGGTCAAATACCTTTTGCCGATCGAGCAGGCCCAGCTCACGCAGCAGGCCGCCCGTGCCCGGTGTGAAGCCAGGGTAGTAAAACACCTTGTGCCAGCCCGCTGCTGGGCCGCTGCTAACCAGGCTGGTTAAACCATGGCTTCTGGAGACATAAGACTCTGCGGACAGGTATTCGAGGTTGATCCACCGCGGTTTCGCGTGGGCATTTTGACCCCGAGACGAAAGAATACTGGCACAAGCAGCTATGAATTCAGGAGCTGCGTTACAACCAAACGCTTCTATCAGTACGTCGCAGAAAGTACTATTCAGGCAAGACACATTTAGTGGCTCGGTCCATGGCAACACCTGCACACCTTGCTGGCCAGCAGGCGCCATCCAGGCCAGAGCAGAGCCATCGTCTACCCACAACCGCACCTTTTGGCCTCTGGCAGCCAGGTCGGCGGACAAGCGCCAGCAAATACCGATGTCGCCAAAGTTATCGATAACTTTGCAGAAAATGTCCCATTGCAAACTTCTCATGAACAGATTGTCCACAATACGGCATGCCAAAAGTTTTTGAATTTGCACCCGAGCTGCTTGCAGAAGTCGCTGCGCTGCCTGCGCTGCCGGGCGTTTATCGCTATTTTGATGCAGAAGGCGGCGTGTTGTATGTGGGCAAGGCGCGCAACCTGAAAAAGCGCGTGTCAAATTACTTTCAGAAGAATCATGGCGGCACCCGCATCGGCCACATGGTGACAAAAATCGCTCGCATGGAAACCACCGTGGTGCGGTCTGAAGCCGAGGCGCTTCTGCTGGAGAACAACCTGATCAAAGCGCTGAATCCGCGTTTTAATATTTTGTTCAGGGACGACAAGAGCTACCCGTATTTAAAGCTGGCAACGCACGAGTTTGCGCGGGTGGCTTACTACCGCGGCTCGGTTGAAAAAAAGCATAAATATTTTGGTCCCTACCCCAGTGCCTGGGCAGTCAAGGAAAGCATTTTGTTGCTGCAAAAAGTCTTCAAGTTGCGCACCTGTGAGGACACGGTGTTCAACAACCGCTCAAGACCGTGTTTGCTGTACCAGATCAAGCGCTGCTCCGCGCCCTGCGTGGGGCACATCAGCGCTGAGGCCTATGCGCAAGACGTAGCCAATGCAGAAAAGTTTTTACAAGGCGAAACACAAACCATACTGACCGGCCTGGAACAGCAAATGCTGGCGCATGCCGACAAGCTGGAATTTGAGCAAGCTGGCGAGCTGCGCAACCAGATGTCGGCGCTGTCCAAGGTGCTGCACCAGCAGTCAATGGAGATTGGCGGCGACAAGGATGTGGATATCTTGGCTGTGAAAGTGCAGGGCGGCAAGGCTTGTGTGAACCTGGCCATGGTACGCGGTGGGCGGCACTTGGGCGACCGTCCGTATTTTCCGACGCATATTGAAAATGCGGTGGATGTCGCTGAACTGGATGCGGAGATGGACGCCGAAGAAACGCTCGCCATCAAAGCCAAGTCGCTCGAAGCGCTGGTGCTGGAGGCTTTCATTGCCCAGCACTACATCGACGTGCCCGTGCCGCCCATGCTGGTGTGCAGCGAGCCGGTAGACAAAGAACTGATAGCCGCCCTGATTGTCCAAAGCGGCGTAAAGTTTTCCGCCATTCACCAGCCGCGCGAACAACGCCGTATATGGCTGGACATGGCGATGAAAAATGCCGAGCTGCAACTGGCGCGGTTGCTGGCAGAGCAGGGCAGCCAGCAAGCCAGAACCCGCGCTTTGGCAGAGGCGATGGATTTGTCGCTGGATGATTTGGCGACGCTGCGCATTGAATGTTTTGACATCTCGCACACAGCGGGCGAGGCCACGCAGGCCTCATGCGTCGTGTTTCATGAACACAAAATGCAAAGCGCGGAGTACCGCCGTTACAACATCGAAGGCATCACGCCTGGCGACGACTATGCTGCCATGCGGCAGGTGTTAACGCGGCGTTACAGCAAGCTGGCCGAGGCTGTCAAAAACAATGATGGCAGACTGCCCGACCTGGTGCTGGTTGACGGCGGAAAAGGTCAAGTGTCCATGGCGCGCGAGGTGTTCACCGAGTTGGGCCTCGACCTGGGCTTGATTGCAGGCGTTGAAAAAGGCGAGGGCCGAAAAGTTGGTCTGGAAGAGCTGGTGTTTGCCGATGGCCGCGAGAAAGTTTACCTGGGCCGTGACTCTGCCGCACTGATGCTGATTGCGCAAATCCGTGATGAGGCGCACCGTTTTGCCATTACCGGCATGCGCGCCAAGCGGGCCAGCGTACGCACTGGCGCCAGCAAGCTCGAAGACATCGAGGGTATTGGCCCCAAAAAGCGCGCCAGCCTGCTGCAGCGTTTTGGCGGCATACGCGCGATTGCTTCGGCCAGTGCTGAAGACATTGCCACGGTCGATGGCATTTCAAAAGAGCTGGCCGACGAGATTTACCGGGTATTGCATTAAAAACCGAATGAAATGGCTGAAAACGCTGGTTTTACCTGTCAAATCGGGCTTTAAAACCAGCGGATATGTGTGTAAAAAGCTCCTGAAATCATAGCAATTTGATCTTTTGGACTGACGTGACAAAATGGGTGATGAAGTTTTGGACCATTCCTACGATCATGACCTGGGCGCGAATCATCGCGATTCCTCTCATCGTCGGTGTTTTTTACCTTGATATTCCAGAAGAAAAGCGAAACCTTATCGCTTCGGCGATGTTTGTGGTGTTTGCTGCCACTGACTGGCTGGATGGCTATCTGGCCCGAAAATTGAATCAGACGTCTTCATTTGGCGCATTTCTGGATCCGGTGGCTGACAAGTTCCTGGTTTGTGCAGCGCTGCTGGTACTGGTGCATTTACAGCGTGCTGATGTATTTGTTGCACTCATCATCATTGGCCGCGAAATTGCCATATCTGCCCTGCGCGAGTGGATGGCCATCATTGGCGCGACCAAAAGCGTGGCGGTGCACATGATTGGCAAGGTCAAAACTGCTGTGCAAATGACGGCGATTCCTTTTTTGCTTTACGACGATGTTTTATTTACCGTCATCGACACCCATGTCTGGGGCACCTGGCTGATTTGGGCGTCGGCGATCTTGACGGTCTGGTCAATGGTCTACTACTTGCAAAAAGCGATTCCTGAAATCCGCAAGCAGGCCAAATAGTGGGTTGTTTCTTTTGAAATCGTCTGCCGAGGGTATCTGGCTGCGCGCCATGCCTGCTCTTTTTGTGTTGATCTGGAGCACTGGCTTTGTGGTCGCCAAATACGGTTTGCCCTACGCGCCACCGCTTACTTTTCTGTCAATTCGCTACGCGCTGTCGCTGTCATGTTTTCTGGTCTGGATCAAGCTTGCGCGCGTGTCGTGGCCGCGCGGCCAGCAGCAGTGGCTGCATTTGGCAGTCAGCGGCGTTTTGATTCACGCGGGTTACCTTGGTGGGGTGTGGATGGCGATCAAGGCGGGCATGGGTTCTGGCCTGGCATCGCTGATCGTGGGACTGCAGCCGGTGTTAACAGCTTTGTGGGTATCCAGCATGGCGTCACGTCAGGGTGGCACTGAAAAGGTAAGCAAACGCCAATGGCTGGGCCTGGCCCTTGGTTTCGGCGGTCTGATTCTGGTCGTGTCACGTAAATTTGGTAGTTCCCAAGATGTGCAGGAGGTCACGCTTTTTACGCTGGCGGCCATCACGGTTGCATTACTCAGCATCACAGCCGGAACGCTTTACCAAAAACGGTATGTAGCACCGGCTGACGTGCGTGGCGCAAATGCAATTCAAATTGCCGCAGCCTTTGCGGTAACGCTGCCGTTGGCGCTGTTTGAAACCGAGGCAATCACCTGGACGCCGCAATTCATAGGTGCGCTGGCTTGGTCTGTGCTTGTGTTGACGCTCGGCGGCTCATCGCTTTTGTACATGCTGATTCAACGCGGCGCTGCAACGGCTGTGACCAGCCTGCTTTATTTGGTGCCGCCCTGCACCGCGCTGATGGCGTGGCTGTTGTTTGCCGAACAGATCACAGCCGTAACCGTTTTGGGTACCGCCATCACCGCTTTGGGCGTAAGTCTGGTGGTGCGGGCTGCAAGGCCAGCGTGACAAGCTGAGCCGATGCATGGATAAGCGGATGTTGCAGGACTTTTTGCACCACAGCATTGAATCCCAAGTCGGGGTCATTCATGCTCGTAAAGGCGGCAGCGGTCAGCCCTTGTTGCTGCTTCATGGCCATCCGCAAACACACGCCATGTGGCATTTGGTAGCGCCAGCGTTGGCCGAGCATTTCACCGTGGTGATGATGGATTTGCGCGGCTATGGTGATTCTGCCCGGCCATCAAGTGATGCCGAGCATGCGGCTTATTCAAAACGTGCGATGGCGCTTGATGCGTTCAGCGTCATGCAACATTTTGGGTTTGAGCGCTTTGGCTTGCTGGCGCATGATCGGGGCGCGCGCGTAGCGCATCGTTTGGCGCTGGACCACCCTGGTGCGGTTGACCGCATGATGCTTCTCGACATTGCACCCACTCTCGCCATGTACCAGAACACCACTCAAGCTTTTGCCACCGCTTACTGGCACTGGTTTTTTTTGATTCAGCCGCCACCATTGCCTGAAGCATTGATTGAATCCGACCCCGTGCGATACATACGCAGCGTGATGGGCAAACGCCATGCGGGACTGGCCGCATTTACAGCTGAAGCACTGGCCGAGTATGAACGCTGTGTGCAAATTGCAGGCACGGCCCGTGCCATTTGTGAGGATTACCGTGCCTCTGCAACCATTGATCTGGTGCATGACCGGGCGGATATTGCGGCAGGAAAAAGGCTCACACAGCCACTCAAGGTTTTGTGGGGGCAGCACGGAGCTGTTGGCCAGTGTTTTGACGTCCTGGCGCTGTGGCGTGAGCGTGCCATCCAGGTTACGGGCAACAGCTTGCCCTGTGGCCATTACATTGCAGAAGAGGCGCCGCTACTGCTGATTCCACATGCCTTAAACTTTTTCACCAACGAAGGAAAACATCATGAGTAAAAAACGCATCGCAGTCATCGCGGGCGATGGTATTGGCAAGGAAGTCATGCCCGAAGGCATTCGCGTGATGGATGCCGCAGCACGCAAATTCGGCATTGACCTGCAGTTTGACCACTTTGATTTTTCAAGCTGGGACTACTTTGAAAAACATGGACAGATGCTGCCTGATAATTGGAAAGATCAAATTGGCGGACATGACGCCATTTACTTTGGTGCAGTGGGCTGGCCCGAAAAAATTGCAGACCATGTGTCGCTATGGGGATCGCTGCTCCTGTTTCGCCGCGAGTTCGACCAGTACATCAACTTGCGCCCGGCACGGTTGATGCCCGGCATCATTGCACCAGTGGTGCGTCGGGATGGCAGCGCTAGAGTCGCTGGAGAAATTGATTTTTATATCGTTCGCGAAAACACCGAGGGCGAATATTCAAGTATCGGCGGGAGGGCTTTTCCAGGCACAGAGCGCGAGTTCGTGCTGCAAGAATCCGTCTTCACCCGCATCGGTGTTGACCGCGTGCTCAAATTCGCTTTTGAGCTGGCGCAATCACGGCCCAAAAAACATTTGACCAGTGCTACCAAGTCCAACGGCATATCCATTTCAATGCCGTATTGGGATGAACGCGTTGTTGAAATGGCAAAAAACTATTCAGACATCAGGCTTGATAAATTTCACATCGATATCCTCACTGCGCATTTTGTGCAGCGGCCAGATTTTTTCGATGTTGTCGTGGCCAGCAATTTGTTTGGTGATATTTTGAGCGACCTGGGGCCCGCGTGTACTGGCACCATTGGTATTGCACCCAGCGCCAACCTGAATCCGGAGCGCAAGTTTCCGTCGCTATTTGAGCCTGTTCACGGCTCGGCGCCAGATATTGCTGGCAAACAAATCGCCAACCCGATTGGGCAAATATGGTGCGGTGCCATGATGCTTGAATTTTTAGGTCACAAAGATGCCCACGATGCGGTGTTGGCGGCAATTGAAAAGGTTTTGTCACCCGGTAGTGGAGCGCCACGGACACCTGACCTGGGCGGAACAGGCACAACAGCAGATGTTGGCAAAGCTGTTGCGGCCGCTTTGATTTAACCGTCCAATTCCCTGATTTCGTCAAACAAAATATGCAAAACAGGTTATTGACAGCTCTTGGAGCCAGCCAAAAAGGGATTAAAATTCGTGGTCGCATGCATGCGAAATAAATGCTCTGCTTACACCGTTAGTGTCCATGGCTTTAATGACGTTCAGCAGCTAAACTGCATGTGCCGCTTCTTGCTGATGTGTCAAGGTCGACATGCGGGAAGCAGTTTCTTTTGAGACAACCAGATTAACTTTCCTTAACGAGGGACCCCTTGTGAACAAGACAGAACTGATCGAGCATATTGCCAAAAACGCTGACATCTCCAAAGCAGCGGCGACGCGCGCACTGGAGTCCACCATCGGAGCTGTCAAGGCAACTTTGAAAAAGGGAGGCTCTGTGTCTCTCGTGGGTTTTGGCACTTTTGCAGTTACCCGGCGCGCTGCCCGCGTCGGCCGCAATCCGCGCACAGGCGATGCGATTAAAATTAAGGCCGCCAAGGTTCCAAAGTTCCGTCCGGGCAAAGCGCTTAAAGACGCGTTGAACTGAAATGGAACTGACTTTCAGGATTACAAGGATTTAAGGCGGGGTGCTTAGCTCAGTTGGTAGAGCAGCGCCCTTACACGGCGTAGGTCGGCGGTTCGAGCCCGTCAGCACCCACCAACCGCCTGAAATATCTGTAAATTTTGAGCCAAGGCGAACATCCCGTTCGCCTTTTTTGTTTTTGAAGCATGTCTTTTTTTGAATGCTCGACAGGACTTTTCTGATGTTTGATTTCATTCGCAAGCACACCAAGATAACCATGGGTCTGCTCTTTTTGCTGATCGTGCCGTCCTTCGTTTTGTTTGGTCTGGACGGCTACAGCCAAAACAAGGATAAAAGTCTGGTGGTTGCCAA
>JAYVEE010000256.1:0-3490 GCA_043749005.1 Polaromonas sp.
GGCAGCAGAATTGGCATCAATAGCGATGCCAGTAACACCTGCAGGCTTAACGCCAAAGCTGCGTAAGCGCCAGCATCTGCATTGACCTGCAATGCTCGCGCAGCACCTATCCCGTGTGCAGCTGTGCCGAGCGCAAAACCCCTTGCAACCCATCCTTCATAAATTGTGGGTATCCGCAGAGCATCAAACAAATACTTTCCGGTCAATGCACCTACCATGCCCGTGATGACAGCGAATACTGCTGCCAGCGCAGGTATGCCGCCGATTTTTTCCGCAATGCCCATGGCAACGGGAGCTGTCACAGACTTCGGCGCCAGCGACAGCATGACCTCCAGCGGCAGCCCAAAAACCGATGCAAGAAATAGTGCAGAAGCACTCGCAGCGAAGCCGCCCATCAGTGCAGCAATTAGCAATTTGCCCCACCGCTGGCGCAGTTCAGCACGCCTTTGCCATAAGGGCCACGCCAGTGCCACCACTGCCGGTCCAAGCAAAAAATGAATGAACTGAGCGCCCGCAAAATAAGTGGGATACGGCACACCTGAAGCCAACAGGCCGCCAGCCAGCACCAGCACAGTCCACAACACCGGGTTGGCCCACGGCGCCTGGCGAAAGCGTGTGTAGGCGGCTTGCGCCACCACGTAAACCGCCAGTGTTGCAGCAAGTCCAAACAGCGGCGTGGCTGAAAGATAAACCCATAACTCGACAAATTTAGGCATTTGTCGCCTTTTCATTCACCTGTTCACTTACGCCGTCCTTATCGTCCTTTCTTGTCGCGTCTCCGGATGGTTTAAACCCATACAAGCACAGCGCGGTTACACCCAGACCAGCCAATGTTGACAGCACAATCACGGCCAGCATGCGAAAACCAAACTGACTGACAAGCGATAAATGCGTCATCACACCCACGCCAACAGGAACAAATAGTAAGGAAAGGTGAGTGAGTAAAAAGTCTGCGCACGTACCGACTGGTTCGCGAACGGCGTCAAAACGCAATGCCAACAACAGCAAAAGCATCCCAACTACCGGACCCGGGAAAGGCAACTTCAAACCACGCGCCAGCAGCTCGCCGGCAGATTGAAAAACGAGCAACCAGGCCATACCGCGCAGGGCTTGCATGGTCAGAATCGAGGAAGATCAGGGTGCGAAATTTTGCCTCCGCGCACCAGCATTTTTCCGTATTCAGCACAACGGTTTAACGTCGGAATCACCTTGCCCGGATTGAGCAAACTGCGGCTGTCAAACGCACGTTTGACACCAAACATTTGCTCGTTTTCTTCGGCAGAAAACTGCACACACATGGAGTTGAGTTTTTCCACGCCCACACCATGCTCACCCGTTACCGTCCCACCCATCGCTACGCTGGTTTCCAAAATCTCAGCGCCAAACAGCTCACAGCGGTGCAACTGGTCAGGGTCATTGGCATCAAACAAAATCAAAGGGTGCAAATTGCCGTCACCCGCATGAAACACGTTGGCACAGCGCAAGGCATATTTTTTTTCCATCTCGGCAATGGCCAACAAAATATCAGCCAGGCGCTTGCGCGGAATGGTGGAGTCCATGCACATGTAATCAGGGCTCATGCGACCTGACGCAGGAAAAGCATTTTTTCGGCCCGACCAGAATTTCAAACGTTCGGCTTCGTTCTGGCTCACCGCAATTGCCGTTGCGCCGCAACGTGTGAGCACCTCGCTCATGCGGCCAATTTCTTCTTCAACTTCTTCTACCGTGCCATCGCTTTCGCACAGCAAAATGGCTTCAGCTGTCAAGTCATAACCTGCGTGTACAAAGTCTTCAACCGCTGCGGTCATGGGCTTGTCCATCATCTCCAGCCCTGCCGGAATAATACCTGCCGCAATTATTGCAGCCACTGCATCGCCGGCTTTGCGCAAATCGTCAAAACTGGCCATGATGCAGCGTGCCAGTTGCGGCTTGGGGATTAGCTTGACAGTCACTTCAGTCGTGATGGCGAGCATGCCTTCACTGCCAATAACCACACTGAGCAAGTCGTAGCCAGGCGCGTCCAGCGCATTGCTGCCAAACTCGACCTCGTCGCCTTCAATCGTGAAACCCTTGACCTTGATGACGTTGTGCACGGTCAAACCGTATTTCAGGCAGTGCACACCTCCAGAGTTTTCTGCGACGTTGCCGCCTATGGTGCAGGCAATCTGGCTGGACGGGTCGGGTGCGTAATACAGGCCGTAGGGCGCTGCGGCTTCTGATATGGCCAAGTTGCGTACGCCGCCTTGAACCACGGCGGTACGGCTCACGGGGTCAACTTTCAAAATTTTATTAAATTTGGCCAGCGACAGCGTTACGCCCAGCGTGTGCGGCATGGCGCCACCGCTCAGCCCCGTGCCCGCACCGCGTGCCACCACAGGCACATTCAAAGCGTGACAGGTTTTCAGCACCGCCTGCACTTGCGCATAAGTTTCAGGCAGTACCACCACCAGCGGACGCTGGCGGTAAGCTGTCAGGCCATCACATTCGTAAGGAGTCGTGTCTTCGTTATTCCAAAGCAGCGCGTGCGCAGGGACTATCGCTTGTAGCTTGAGCACCATCAGAGCTTGCCTCTCTGCTCGCTTGATAGAAAACTGCTGTTCTGGTGTCAGGGGTGCATTCATGGTCAGATTCCTAGATGACCTTTACTTTAGTGCATCTATGAATTTTTGAGTTGAAGAAATCTAACGCTGTGCATGAAACCCGGTATTACAACTCAAAAATTGATCAGGACTTGACAGGCTTGTCAGCCGCTTTGCTCTGGGCAGGCGTGTCATACCAAGTGACTTTGCCAGTCTTCACGTCGTACATTGCACCAACGATTTTGATCTCGCCCTTTTGCTCCATCTCGCGCAGGATGGGACTTTTTTCACGGATAGCTTCAACAGTCATTTTGACGTTGTTTTCGGCCACCATTTCTACAAACGCGTAGTTTTTCGAGCTGCGGTCTTTGATGTCTGCCGTCACTGCCATGGCTGCAGGTTTGATTTTGCTCAGTAGGCCTGTCAGATTACCCAGCTTGGCATCATCACAAGCGCCTTTGATCGCGCCGCAGCTTGTGTGGCCCATTACCACCAGCAGTTTGGCACCCGCCACTTTGTGCGCAAACTCCAGGCTGCCCAAAATGTCTTCATTGACGATGTTGCCCGCAACTCTGGCATTAAACAAGTCGCCAATGCCTTGGTCAAAGAGCATTTCAGCTGGAGCGCGTGAGTCAATACACGACACAACACTGGCCAGCGGGTATTGACCGGCGGCAGTCGCTTTGACTTTTTTCATGGCATTCTGATTGACAGGCTTGCCTGACACAAAGCGTACATTTCCTGATTGAAACCGCTTCATGATCATGTCGGGGGTCACGGCGTCCTGGCAGGACTTGGCATCCTGAATGTCGCAGAATGTCCCAAGCTTGACAGTCTTTTTAGCCACGGGTGCATCGGCAGCCTGCACCGAAGACATTGCCAAAAGACAGACCCACAAACTGGCGAGGATT
>JAYVEE010000257.1:0-3487 GCA_043749005.1 Polaromonas sp.
GGGGTTCCCACGCGCTGGTGTCAAAATACCCAGACGCTTTTTTAGCCGGTAACCCATCAAAAGCTATTAAACCGTGTTTTTCCTTCGCTTAATTTAGGCCTTCAGCCGAATAAAATTGGGTACAAGCAGCTATATATTTAATAGCGTTGCAATTGACCGCCCAGACACGACCCTTGCACATGCTTGCCATTCTTCTCGTTACATTTCCCTTCTTCGCGCTGATACTTTGTGGCTACATCGCCGCGCGTCGCCGTTTGTTGCCGGAGGTGGCGATTCCAGGGCTCAATACTTTTGTACTTTACTTTGCGCTGCCGTGCATGCTTTACCGCTTTGGCAGCTCAACGCCGATTGCGCAGCTGCTTGACGGAACGTTGGTGGCGGTGTACCTGGCCTGTGCGCTGGTGATGGTAGGTTTTACGATTGCGGTAACGCACCGGGGCCGCGTTGGCTGGAACGATGCGTCGTTTGGTGCGCTGGTGGCGGCTTTTCCCAACACGGGTTTTATGGGCGTGCCGCTGCTGGTGGCATTGCTGGGCACCAAGGCGGCAGGCCCGGCGATTGTGACAATCATGGTGGACCTGGTGGTCACCAGTTCGCTGTGCATTGGGATGTCGCGCCTCGATGCTGCGGGCAGTCATGGCGCAGGTGTGGCGGCTAAAAACGCCTTGAAAGGTGCAGCTTTAAACCCGATGCCGTGGGCGATTTTGGGCGGAGCGGTGGCTTCAGCCTTTCAATTCACACTGCCTTTGCCATTGATGCAAACCATCGGCTTGCTGGCCGACGCAGCATCGCCCGTGGCATTGTTCACAATTGGCGCGATGCTGGCCAGGTCACAAGCTAACAGCAAGAACGACCCAAGGGGCACGCCCCTTGGTGATTACCTGCCAGTCGTGTTGATCAAGCTGGTTCTGCATCCGGTACTTCTTTTGTTGCTGGGGTTAACGGCCATTCGCCTGGGCCTGCCGCTGGACCGTTTCGCCCTGACGGTTGTGGTGCTGGTGGCTGCATTGCCAAGCGCCAGCAACGTGGCAATGCTGGCCGAGCGCTTTGGCGCCGATGACGGCCGCATCGCCCGGATTATTTTGCTGTCGACGGTGCTGGCATTTTTTACGTTTTCTGGGGCTGTGGCGCTGCTAGTTTGATTGTGGTGGGCAAACGCGCCCATCAAGTTCGTAACATCCTTCAAACAAGCAATTTCCTGCATCACGGCTGTTGCCTAGCCGTTTTGCGTAACTACCAGCACGTTACGGCTTTCAGACGGACCGGGCACACCTGCGCCGCGTTGGCTTTGACATAGCTGATGGGTTTGATTTGGGTAGAGAAATTCATGGACTGAATATATTTTTTATTCGGTCTTTTGACAAGGTAAAGCTTAAATTACAAAAAACTACTTATTTCTTCAAATCGCCAGTGGATCCACATCAATCGCCCAGCGAATCAAACTTTTAAATTCGCTCTGCTTGCGCGTCTCAAACAGCACCGGCTGCCAGGCTGTTAAAAAACGTTGCAACGCGGCGCGGGATGCGCTTTCGACCAGCATTTGTGCCCGTTCGATATTGGCGACGCGCTGGATGGTCATGGGGACTGCTGGGTAGGCGGTGATGCGGTTGTGGCCTTCAAGTTCAGCTGCCAGTGCTGCTGCAATTGCTGCGCTTAAAAAACCTTGTGCGACATCTTGTGCCTTGGCCTCAGCGCGTATCAGTGCTGAAAAACCGAACGGTGACAGCCCTGCGGCTTTGCGTTCTTCAAGCTGCTGCTCTGCAAACTTGGGATAGTCGTGCGTTTTAAGAGCGGCAAACAGCGGATGCTGGGGGTGAAAGGTTTGTACCCACATCTCGCTGGCACTGCTGCGTGCTGCATCGCGCCCGGCGCGGCCACCGGCTTGCATCAGCAAACTGAACAGGCGCTCTGGTGCGCGGAAGTCGCTTGAAAACAAGGCCCCGTCGGGGTTTATGGCGGCTACCAGCGTGATGTGCCTGAAGTCGTGGCCTTTGGCAATCATTTGCGTACCCACGAGCACATCGACCTCGCCTGCGTGGACGCTGGCCAGTTGTTGCTGCAACGCGCCTTTTAAGCGGGTGCTGTCGGCATCAATGCGGGCAATGCGCACGGCGCTGCCATCAGGTCGCCTAACTCCCATTAGCATTTCAGCCAGGTGTTCTTCCAGCCGCTCGGTGCCGCGCCCCACAGATGCAATATCGATGTTGCCGCAAACCGGGCAAGCGCGCGGCACGCGCTCGGTATAGCCGCAGTGGTGGCAGCGCAGGCTGCGATCAATTTTGTGAAAGACCCGATAGGCGCTGCAATGCGGACATTCACTTTTCCAGCCGCAGTCGTGGCAGGCCAGCACAGGGGCGTAACCCCGGCGGTTGAGAAAGATCAGCGACTGCTCGCCGCGTGCGATGCGTTCTTCAATGGCTTTGAGCAGCGGCGGGGCGATGACGCAACCCCTTGGCTGATGATTCATGTCCAGGCCTTTGACCTTAGGCAGACCGCTGGAATCAGCTGAGGCGCCAATCCGTTCATCCATCGTCAGCAATTGGTATTTTCCAGAAATGGTGGCTTGCCAGCTCTCCAATGAAGGCGTGGCTGACCCCAGCAGCACCCGGCAATCGGCTTGAATACTGGCCCGGTAGACCGCCAGATCACGGGCGGAATAACGTGCGCCTTCCTGCTGCTTGTAGCTGGGGTCGTGTTCTTCATCAACCACGATCAGCCGTAAATTAGGCATCGACGCCAGCACGGCCATGCGCGTGCCCAAAATCAAGCGGGCATTGCCTGAATGGGCTGCCAGCCAGCTTTTCAGGCGCTGGGCGGGAGTCAAACCACTGTGCATGGCCACTACCCGTTCCAGGCCCAAGTGGGCAAAACGCGCTTCAAATCTGGACTGAAGCTGTGGTGTGAGGTTGATCTCGGGCACCATCACCAGCACTTGCGCGTTGAGGTCTTGCGCCAGGACTTGAGCCGCCAGGCGTAGATACACCTCGGTTTTGCCGCTGCCTGTCGCGCCAAACAGCAGGGCAGGTCGCTTATTGCAACTGTTTTCAGCATCAAATTGAGCCAGGGCCGCCTGTTGTTGGGCGCTGACAGCTACTAAACCAATAGCGTTTTCTGGCTGGCGGGTGTCTAGCGCAGGGCGTTTGAGGCGTCTGGCCAGTTGCAGCGTTGTCAATTCGCGCAACTGTGGCGGTAACGCGGCCAGCGCTACTTCACCCAGTGAGCGTTGGTAATAACTGGCAGTAAAGTTAACCAGCGCTTGCCAGTAGTGATGAAGTGGTGCCAGGCCATCCAGCGCACCAACAATGCTTTTGGTCTGTATTTCCAGCAAATCACCGCCACCTTCAGCGTGGCCCCACACCACTCCCAGCACTTCACGTTTGCCCAAAGGAACGCGCACCAAAGTGCCAGGCGTTAGTGGCAGCTCACTTCGATAAGTTAATGGCCCGGCAATAGCGCTGTATGCCGGTGCGGCCACCACCACTTGAAG
>JAYVEE010000258.1:0-3485 GCA_043749005.1 Polaromonas sp.
TAGGCGGTGCGCAAATCGGTAAAAAAGGGAGATATATTCATGATTGTTGCTTACCTGAGGGCGAAAGGGAAAAGTTAAACTACCGATTTAAAGTACGCCTGCCAAATCTCGCGAGCCGTTTCAATCGGGTCATCCAGCAAACTGCGGCGCCGATTGTCGTCATAGGCCTGTCGCTTCTCGGCATCAGACAGGATGTCATAGGCTTCCTGCACCGCCCGAAATCGCGCTGCTGCATCGTCTGCGGCGTTTCTGTCGGGGTGATAAAACGAGGCTTTCTGGCGAAACGCTTTTTTGACATCGGCTAGCGTGGCAGCACTGTTCAGACCCAATGCGGTGTAATGGTCAGTCATTTGGCTCGCTGCATGTCTGCAATCAATGATGTGCGGTCATCTGCTGCCATTTGTGGGCTTTTTGCAATTACATCGCCGATTTTTTCTATTGGAAAACCTGAAGTTGACCACTCCGACAAGCGCCCCTCAACTAACCGGTAGCGCCGCGCACAGCGTGCTGCCAGCGACTCGTCATGCGTGACCATGATGAAAGCCGTGCCTTGGTCGCGCGCTAGTTGCATCATGAGTTCAAACACGCCTTCTGCGGTAGACCTGTCCAGGTTGCCTGTGGGCTCGTCTGCCAGTACGCAAGCGGGCTGCGTAACCAGGGCTCTGGCAATAGCCACACGCTGGCGTTCGCCACCGGAAAGCTCCGCCGGGCGATGATGCAGACGGTCTTTCAAGTCAACGCTTGCTAGCATTTTCGTAGCTATTTGTGCACATTTTTCTGGTGCCAATCGCCGAATCCATAGCGGCATGGCGACGTTGTCCAGTGCACTGAACTCGGGCAGCAAGTGGTGAAACTGATAGACAAAACCCAGATACTGATTACGCAACTGGCCCTGCATTTGCGGGGTGAGCGTCGACAAGTCTTGTCCTTTGAGCCCAACTTGCCCGCTCGTAGGCGCATCCAGCCCACCCATCAGATGCAGCAGCGTGCTTTTGCCGGAACCTGATGCGCCGACGATGGCAATGGTGTCGCTCGGATAGACAGTCAGGTCAACGCCTTTGAGGACAGTAACGTCAAGGCGGCCTTCGACGAAGCGCTTGGTGAGGTTTATCGCTTTCAAGACGGGCGCGGGCTGGGAGTTATCACCCCTGCCCTCTTCACGGGAGAGAGCGATTGAAGAAATAGCGTGATCATTCATAGCGCAGTGCCTCCGCCGGATTCACTCTGCTTGCACGCCAGCTCGGGTACAACGTGGCCAGGAAAGAAAGTATCAAGGCAATCACCGCAATCGGCATGATGTCAGCATACTGCGGTTCGCTCGGCATGCGGCTGATGAGATAAATGTCTTTGGGCAAAAAGCTGGCGTTCAGCAGCCGCTCCAGCGCGGGCACCAGTACGTCAATATTGAAGGCAACCCCCAGGCCCAGCAGCAGTCCAGCCAGTGTGCCGATCACACCCACCATCGCGCCCTGTACAACAAAAATACCCATGATGCTTTTTGGGCTGGCCCCCAGCGTACGCAAAATAGCAATGTCTGCACGCTTGTCGGTCACCGTCATCACCAGCGTTGACACCAGATTAAACGCCGCCACCGCCACGATGAGGGTGAGGATGATAAACATCATGCGTTTTTCAAGCTGCACAGCGGCAAACCAGGTTTTGTTTTGCCGGGTCCAGTCGCGTATCAGCAAGTCGCCCGTCAGCGAGCGCGACAGCTCCATGGCTACCTCGCGTGCCTGGTGCAAGTCCTTGAGCTTGATGCGGATACCGGTCGGTCCTTCCAGCCTGAAAATTTTGGCCGCATCGTCCTGGTGAAGCATGACGAGTGCCGAATCGTATTCATAGTGGCCCGAATCAAAAGTGCCCACTACCTTCATTTGCTTTAAGCGCGGCACCACACCGGCCGGAGTGACTTGCCCGCTCGGGGCAATTAGCGTCACTGTGTCACCCTCTCGCACTCCCATGGCGCGTGCCAGTTCACCGCCTAAAACCACGCCAAACTCACCGGGGATCAATTTGGCCAGCGTTGAGGCTGACGTGGCTGCCAAATCAGTGACTTTCCCTTCCAGGGCCGGGTCAATGCCGCGTACCAATGTACCTTTCATATCCTCTCCCCTTGCCAGCAGGGCTTGAGCCGCTATAAAAGTAGCAGCGCCCACGACGTTTTTATTGGCTGTAATCTCTGCCAGCGTCTTTTGAGGGTTTAAAAGCGCAGCTCCGTTAGGCGCAAATACCTCGATGTGCGAGATGACACCCAGCATGCGGTCACGCACTTCTTTTTGAAAACCATTCATCACGCTCAGCACAATGATGAGCGCCGCCACACCCAGCGCAATGCCCAACATCGACACGCCAGAGATAAACGAGATAAAACCGTTGCGCCGGGTGGCCCGGCCAGCGCGGGTGTAGCGCCAGCCCAAAATAAGCTCATAGGGAATCTGCATAGTTCTCAATTGTGGCATCCCGGACAATACCCGGATGTCTGTTGACCCCACACCTCACCTGATCGTTCCCTTCGCCAGTTGCAATGGTCAAGACTGGCTGCAAGCCATGTCGACGACAGACCAGAAAAATTTCAGCAAGTTGCTGCGTGGCATGAAGCTGGTAAAAACAGATACCGGCAAGGCACAAAGCCTGTCACCTCCCCATGAACGTGTATTGGCTGAGGCTAGTGGATTGACAGCACGCGCCGATGGACTGACACCATGGGCAGCGCTTGAGGCCAAAGCAAAACCCAATGAAGGCTGGGCCTTTGTTACCCCCTGCCACTGGGCCATGGGCCGCGAGCACGCTACTTTTACTGACCCGGCAACTCTTGCGCTGAGCGAGCTGGATGCGCGTACCCTGCTGGGCGCCATGCAACCTTACTTTGCGACTGAGGGCATCACCCTGCACTATTTGCAGCCAACACGCTGGCTGGCACGCGGCGATATTTTTGCTTGTCTGCCCACGGCCTCGCTTGACCGCGTGCTGGGCCGCAATGTTGACAGGTGGCTGCCTGCGTCGAAGCAGATCAAATTGCTGCAAAACGAAATGCAGATGCTGCTGTACACCCATGCCGTGAATGACGATCGCGCTGCCAAGGGTCAACGCAGCATTAATTCGTTTTGGGTCAGTGGCTCGGGGGCTTTGGCTGCAGCAGCAACTGATTACCCACACATCAACGTCACCAGAGACTTGGCGCAAGCAGCTTTTACCAACGACTGGGCGGCCTATGCCCAAGCCTGGATACAACTTGACGCAAACGACATTGCAAAACTTTTAGCCCAGCAAAATGGCGGTCAAACCGTACGTTTGAGTCTGTGCGGTGAAAGCAATGCCATGACTTTTGAAACTGCGCAACAAGGCGTACTGACCAAAATCAAGAACGCTTTAAGCCCTCAGCCACCCATTGATCTGCTCAAACAGCTATAAAACAAAGAGCGCTATGAAGATTCTTGTTAGAGATGTTCCACCCCGAGCCGTTTGGGCGTTGCAACAGGCCG
>JAYVEE010000259.1:0-3485 GCA_043749005.1 Polaromonas sp.
ACTTCATCAGTGGCGTGGTGTACTGTGCATAGAGGTAGTCGGCCTCACTTTTGACGATCTTCGCCCCTGCCATGACCTTAACTATGGATTTGATCCTGGCGAGGGTCGATGGACCGTCACCCCGAAGAGGTAACGGCGCGATTTGTGCAGCCAGGTGTCGGGGGTGCTCAGGGTATAGCGCCGCCTGGCTTGACACGCTGTTGTCTGTCCCAGATGGGAGCTTGAGCTTTCCGCTGCGCACGCCAAGATCGGTCGGTGTCAGGCTCTGAAAAAAATCCATTTGGCCAGCACCGATAGCACCAGCGACCACCACGGCCAATGGAATCAAAAACCATTTGAGAATAAACATCGTATGTCCACCAGACTGAATTGACCTGTCCCCATAAATCGTACCGGATATTTTCCACGAAGTTTATCAACCAGATGGTCACGAGCACTGTTTAGCAGCGACGGCCAACGTCCGCTTTATCGTCAGAGGAACATAAACGCCGCGGCAGAGACTGCAGTCAGCCCTATCGCCCGGAGAAGCAGGCCCCCGGCACCCATCGTTTCATCATCGAATTCATCCTTTAGCAATGCCACACCGGCAGGGTTCGGAGCATTAGCAATCACTGTCACTTCACCGCCAGCAACCGCGGCAGCGACCAGCATGTACTTGCACTCATCAGAGATGCTAATGATGAGCGAACCGAGATAGGTCAAAGCAGCGTTGTCGGTGACGGCGGTAAGCCCGATAGCCCCAATAAAAAGGGCGACGGGCGACAAGCTGGAAACGATAGGCTGCAACCACCGCTGTTGCATACTTCCCAGCACCAACATACCTCCAAGGAAGAAGCCAACTAGCAAGGCCTCTTTGACGATGAGTGGCTTTGATGGCGATCGTACGCTTGGGCAAAGCCGAGAAACATGAGCAACATTCCGAGGAAGACGACAGTATGGTGTGCAGACAGCACCACGCCTGCCAAGAGTGCGAGATGGACCAAGACGACATCAAGCGGCACTGGCTCCTCAACAGCCACCTCGTCTGCCTTTGCTGCTTGGGAGTCCTGGCCCTAGTTGCCGTTTGCAGAACCAAATGGTCAACGGCGGAAGGACGATCCACTGCAACACAGGTGTGATGCCGATGCCGAACGCCGTAAACATTCGCTCCGAGTAGGACCAGCCTTGCACCCAAATGCCGGAGACGGCCAGCTTCTCAATGATGATGGTGATGCCTACACCCACGGCAACAAGGAATCCGATATGCGCGAACTTGGGTCGCAGAAGCCAATACCTTCCGGCAAAGGCTGCAACGCACCAGAAGGCCACCAGCATGATGACGGCGTCGCCAATGGTGGCCTGCGTGCACGACTTGACGCCCTGCCAATGCTCTGTGGTGGGCATGCCCTCAAAGAAAGGGACCTGGAGAAACTCCCAAGGGAAATTCAGCAGGAAGGCAAAAATCACGATATTGAATTCGGGCAGATAAGTCAGGCCCTGGGTCTCTTGGTTGAGCTGTTCAGGCATGCTATTTCTCCTTTTCACGCGTCAAGGGATATGGAGAAGTGTAATTGCAGACCTGCGTGGGCTTGAGCTGGCGCGGTGCCATAGTACGCGGAGCTGTCAGTGCTGAAGTTGGTGCTGTGCTCCATGGTGGGCTCAATGGCGGCGGGGCGGCTGCTTAACCGTCTAAGTGCCCGTAACATGGTGAGCTTTGGTTTCGGGCTGTTGACGCTGGGATAGCTGCAATGCGCGGCTTTTAAGCGAAGCATCTCCCCCGCGCCCAAGTAAGATAACTTCAAATCCCTCAATTTTCCCGGCTTTAACCTAGCCCATTCCCCGTGAGCCAAAGCGCAACCCATTTGCTTGAAGCCCTGCGCGAGGCCTTGCTCATGCAATGGCCGCAAGGTGGCGCTTGGAACGGCATGCGCTTGGAGCCACTCAAAGCCAAGGGCCTCGCGCATGAACATGTGCGCCTGGTCGGCACCGGATGGCTGGCGCGAATCCCTAAGCAAAGCCAAATGCAGTTGGCTGCGCTTGATAACTTGAATTACCAGCAAGCCTGCTTCAAGCGAGCCAGCCCTGCTGGTCACGCGCCAGCCTGCTTGCACTTGCTCGTGCCCTGCGCCAGCCTGCCGCGCGGCGCGCTGATCGTGCAAGAGATCGTGGGCCGGTCGGCGCAATTACCGCAAGATTTGCCACTGATGGCGCACAGCATGGCCGCTTTGCATCGCATTACCTTGCCGCCTGAAAGCCAATGTGCGCCGCTGGTGCATTCATCTGATCCATTGCAAGCCATGTTGGATGAGGTCAATATCCAAGCAGTTTATTTGGTGCGGGCTAGTCTCGCGCCAAGCGTGGCAGCAACAATCCAAGCGGAGATGATGCGCTTTGAGCAACTTTGCAAACGCGTACCTCGCCCCTTGAAGCGGTTGATTGCCTTTGACGGACATCCGGGTAATTTTGTGATCGCGCCGGAGGCTGCGCAAGGGGAAAAAGCCTATCTTGTCGATCTAGAAAAATGCCGATACAGCTATCCCAGCTTTGACCTGGCGCATGCCACGCTCTACACTTCTACCACTTGGGATATCGATTCCCGCACCGTGCTCTCGCCAGAAGACGTGTTAATCACCTACCGCGCTTGGAGCGCGCAGGTGGATGAAGCACTGGGTCTGAATGCACAGCGCTGGCATTTGCCGCTGCGCCGCGCGATGTGGCTTTGGTCGGTGACTTGGTGTGCCAAATGGCGCGTGGCCTCGCGTGCAGCGGCATCGCTCCAGCAAGACGGAGAGGATTGGTCTGCACAAAATCTCGATCCCGTGCTCGCCAGCCATGTGCGCGAGCGGGTTGATCACTATTTGAGCGAGAGCGGTGTCGCTTGGGTGAGGACAGAGTTTGATGCACTGTCTCAGCGCATAAGCGCGGTTTCCGCGTGAGCAGCTTGGCGGGCCATGCGTTGTCCGTAGCGTCGCTTCGCATCGTGATACCCGTACTGAACGAAGGCGCAGCGCTCACCGAGCGGCTGGTCGTTTTGCAGGGCTTTCGTTCGCAAGGGGTGCAGCTGGTCGTGGTAGACGGCGGGAGCAGCGATGAAAGCTGGGCCCGTGCGCGGCCTTGGGTGGATCGGCTCGTTCGCAGCGTGCCTGGCAGGGGATGGCAGATGAATGCAGGGGCGCGAGATGCAACCCTGAGCCCAGCCCATGCCCTGCTCTTCTTGCATGCCGATACCCATCTTCCTGATGACGCTCTGCAGGCCATTGAATCAGCATTGCGCGAGCGGCCTTGGGGGCGTTTTGATGTGCAATTGGATGCGCCCGGCGCATCGCTTCGACTGGTGGAAAGCATGATGAACCTGCGCTCTCGCTTGAGCGGTATTGCCACAGGCGATCAAGCGATGTTTATTCGCACAGAAGCGTTTGAAGCGGTGGGCGGTTTTCCAGATCAGCCGCTGATGGAAGACATTGAGCTATCTACTCGGCTACGCAAGATAGCCAAGCCCGCATGTC
>JAYVEE010000260.1:0-3481 GCA_043749005.1 Polaromonas sp.
CTCGAAATGGTTTCGAGTGGCTGCCTAAACGACGCGAAAGCGATATTTAAGGATAGAGAAATGAAAGACGGCATTCACCCCAACTACCGCGACGTTTGCTTTTTGGACTTGTCCAACAACTTCAAATTCGTCACCCGTTCCTGTGTCAACACCAAAGAAATGTTGAAAATGGAAGACGGTCGCGAGTTGCCTTTGTACAAACTGGACACGTCGAGCGAATCACATCCTTTTTACACCGGCACACAAAAATCCGTGGACAACATGGGTGGTAGGGTCGAGAAATTCCGTAACCGATTTGGTAAAACAGCGGCCAAAGACGCTGCACCGGTAGTCGCTGCCTGAAATTCATTTTCAGTCGCAATTTGAATTGCAAAAAGCAGCCTGAAATTCAGGCTGCTTTTTTTTCGCTCGTTATTGCGTAGAAATTAGCTTTCATTCACCACGAATTGTTTTGAATAAGCCTTCACCCGTCATCATCGCGCAGTCCGCAGTTCGACGCCTGCCACGGCTTGCGCTGCTACTATTTTGCGCAGCATACGTTTTGCCGGGCTTTTTTGGCCGTGCCCCCTGGAAAAACGACGATATTGCTGCCTTTGGAGTCATGCAGGAATTGTCTGCGGATTGGGCCAGCTGGCTAGCTCCGCAGTTGCTGGGTGAACTTAACAACTCTGATGCACTTGTTCCTTACTGGTTAGGTGCTTTGGCGATCCAGGCTTTGCCTTTCCTTGATTCGGCTTTTGCAGCCCGTATTCCATTCATTTTGCTGCTGGCTTTGAGCTTGCTTGCAACCTGGTTTGCCACTTACTACCTGTCGCGGAGCCCACAAGCGCAGCCTGTGGCGTTTGCTTTTGGCGGTGAGGCCAGTCCAACTGACTATGCCCGCGCCATTGCCGATGCAGGTGTACTGGCACTGATTGCAAGTTTGGGTTTGGCACAGTTGTCGCATGAAACCACACCTGCACTGGCACAGTTGGGCTTCACGGCGTTGGTTTTTTACGCCATGGCAGCCAGTCCATATCGCCGAGCCACTAAAGTATTTGGTCCGGCGCTGGGGTTACTGGTGGGTCTGTCAGGCTTGGCCTTAAGTGGGGCGCCAACAGTTGCCGTGTTGTTGGGCATCGGAGGCGCTGTGGTGGAATGGACGCACATGCGCTGGGGCGACACCAATTCGACTGTTGGCTTGAACGATGCAGCAAGACTCCAGTCCTGGCAATGGTTGCTGTTGATTGCCAGTGTAACCACAGGTGTGGCGTTGTTGGCCTGGGCATTGGACTTGTGGCGTTGGCGGATAAATTTACCCGGTTCGGGTGAGCAAAGCGCATGGACCGACTGGCGCAAACTAGGGCGTCTTTTGTTGTGGTTTACCTGGCCCGCCTGGCCATTGGCTTTATGGACACTTTGGCGCTGGCGCAGGCAACTGGCCAGTCGCCACGTTGCCTTGCCGCTGTGGTTTGTAGCAGCGGCTGTTATGGCCACCTTAACAACCCCTGCCGCCGACCGCAGCCTGCTGCTGGGCCTGCCGCCCATGGCTGCGCTGGCAGCCTTTGCATTGCCCACCCTCAAGCGCAGCGTGGCGTCGCTGATTGACTGGTTCACCCTGCTGTTTTTTACCGGCTGCAGCATCATCATCTGGGTGGTGTGGATTGCCATGCAAACCGGGGTTCCACGTCAGCCCGCAGCCAATGTGGCCAGGCTGGCACCCGGGTTTGAGCCGAGCTTTGCATGGTTTGCCTTCTTGATGGCGATAAGTGCGACTTTAGCCTGGGGCTGGTTGGTGAAGTGGCGTACCGGCGCACATCGCACAGCGCTATGGAAATCGCTGGTGCTGCCTGCAGGCGGTGCGACACTATGCTGGCTGTTGCTGATGACACTTTGGCTGCCTTTGCTGGACTATGCCCGCAGTTATGCACCCATGTCGCGCCAAATTGCAAGACAGATCGGAAAAACCGGCTGCGCTGAAATATTCGGCATCAGTAGCGCTCAAGCCGCTGCGTTGCAATACCACGGCAAGCTCAAATTGCGCCAAGCTGCCCCGGATACAGGCTGCGAGTTCCTGATTGTTGATGCGGATTCCCAATCCAAACTGGGCAACGTCGTCAACCTGCCTGACTGGGCGTTTTGGGCCACATTGAGCAGGCCAGCAGACCGAAATGAAAACGTCCTGTTGTACAAACGTGTCGCTAACAGCATAAAAAATACCAGCCCTGCGCGCACACCGTGAGTGAATTGAAAATCATAGCGCGGCACGCCGGTACAGTGCTGGTCGGCCAACTGGCTGTCATGGCGTTTGGTGTGGCCGATACTGTGATTGCAGGGCGCTACAGCGACACCGCCCTGGCAGCGCTGTCTGTTGGCTCGGCCATTTATATCAGCGTGTATGTCGGTTTGATCGGTATTGTGCAGGCGCTGTTACCCATTTGGGCTGAGATGTTGGGCGCGAACAAGCGGAACCTCATGGGCCGCTCGCTCAGGCAAAGCCTGTATTTGACCGGGCTCATTACCTGCGCAGGCATGACAGCGCTCCTGTTTCCCGGCGCGTTGTTGCGGTGGGCGCAGGTACCTCAAGCCATGCTGAACGACGTGGAAAATTACCTGACAGTATTAGCTTTCGCATTTGCACCGTCAATTTTGTTTCGGCTTTACAGCACATTTAATCAGTCGCTGGGCAAGCCGCTGCTGGTTACCTGGTTGCAGGTGGGTGCGTTGCTAATCAAAATTCCGTTGTCAATCTGGCTGGTAGCAGGCGGCTTGGGTATCCCGCCCATGGGCGTGGTGGGATGTGCATGGGCCACACTGGTAGTCAACTATCTGCTGTTGGCGCTTGGCCTTGTAATGCTACGCACACAAAGCTTCTACAAACCATATCGCATTTGTCAGCGCATGGAACGGCCTGATTGGCCGACTATTGCAAAGTTTGCGCGGTTGGGCATTCCGGCAGGCCTGGCGTACTTGGTGGAGGTCACATCATTTACGTTGATGGCGGTTTTCATTGCCAGGCTCGGCGTTGCTGCATCAGCCAGTCACCAGATTGCTGCCAGCATGGCCGCTGTTTTGTACATGATGCCGCTGTCGTTGGCAATTGCCTGTAGCGCCAGGGTGTCGTTTTGGCTGGGGGCAGGCAGGCCGGACCATGCAGAACTCGTTATTTTATTAGGCATAAGGCTCACCACAATTATATCTATTGTACTGGCAGCTATATTATTAATAGCAAAAAATACCATCTCGGGCTTGTACTCCAACAATCCGGTGATTGTCAGCACAGCGTCATCACTACTTGTATGGGTAGCTTTTTATCATTTGGCAGACAGTATTCAGGCCGTGTGCGCGTTTTTACTGCGCTGCTACGGAGTCACGTTAGCTCCTTTGATACTTTACAGCGTCTTATTGTGGGGCTTTGGACTTTATGGCGGCTACCAGCTGGCCTACGACGGTCTACTTGGTGCGGCAGCCATGCCCTCACCTGATACTTTCTGGATTGCGA
>JAYVEE010000261.1:0-3479 GCA_043749005.1 Polaromonas sp.
ACCCGCCCGAGCGCAGCCCAAGGCTGCACGGTGCAGCCGAGTCCGGCGCACACCGCGTCCATCAGCATGGTCAGGGAGTCCATTTCCGCCACCAGATTCGGCTTGATTTTGACGCGGGCAAAGGCCGCATCCAGTGTGCTGCGCAGACCATGCGCTCCCGTCGGCAAAATAAGCGGCACCTCCTTGAGCTGCACCATTGAGATCGTGTCTGGTGCGTCAGCCATGTCAGCTTGCCCGGCGGGGCGTGGGCGCATCAAATACAACTTTTCCTCCAGCAGTGGCGTCACACTCCAGCGTCTGGCTACGCCGGTATCAAACAGCACTGCCAGGTCAAGCTGGCGGGCATTGAGCATGCTGGTCAGGTGACCGGACATGCTTTCGACCAGATGCAGCCGCACATCGGGGTAGCGTTCGCGCATCGCCCGTATCAGCGGCACGCCCAGCACCCCCGCGGTGGTGGACGCCAGGCCGACGCTGGCGGTGCCGCTCAGGCGCGACTGCTGGGCGGCGCGTACGGCATGCTCGGCGTGGCGCAGCGTGAGTTGAGCTTCGCGGAAAAACGCCAGCCCTGCCTCGGTCGGCATCACGCCCTTACTGCTGCGTTGCAGCAACCGTGTGGCCAGCTCGCCTTCAAGCCGGCTGATTTGCTGGCTCATTGCCGACTGCGCTAAGTCTAGATCCAGCGCGGCACGGCTCATGCTGCCGAGTTCAACGACGCGAACGAAATACCGGAGTTGCCGCAGTTCCATGCAGAGCACTAAAAACGTGAACAGGTCATGAATGGAATAATCGCATACTTATAGACTCACAGGCAGGCCATGGACGAGGTGATTGACTTGATGACGTTCTACAAACACCGCAGAATTCATTCGACTTTGGGTTATGGCAGCTTGATGCGGTTTGAGAAAAGCTGGCACGCTGCACAGCTATTGAAGGCCGCATGATTGCCCAGCAACAGATACGTCGAATAGGGGCAACCTCAATCCAATCATCTCAACGACATAATTTGGTAGGCCCACCGGGCGGTGAAAATAATCACCAACCCGATGCTGGATCCAAATCATTTTGCGGTGCAAAAAGTCGATTGCTGACATCGGGGCAATGCACATTATCAACAATGGGTGGTTGCCCTGTCCCAATGTGCGGCCTGCGTCCGCATCGGATTAATTCTGCAGTCCTGCCTCCTGATTTTCCGGCCGCCGTGTGCAGAATTTTGCAAATACAGCGTTATTGCGGCAGAGCCCATATTGGTAAACCCTGAGAATCATCCCGTTTCAGCCGAAGTCTAATGATGAAGCGATCGATCGTGCAACAGCTTGTGCGATGACGCTGCCTGCCTAGTAGCCTGGCATCAACACTGCAGAACCAGAGGATGAGACATGACGACGTACAAACTCCATGTAAACGGTAAAACTAAAACCATAGACGTCGATGGCGACACCCCCTTGCTGTATGCACTGCGTGACGATCTGGCCCTGCACGGACCTAAATATGGCTGCGGCCTGGGTCAGTGCGGTGCCTGTACGGTGTTGATCGATGGCGAAGCAACGCGAAGCTGCATCACGCCCCTGTCCAGCCTTAAACCCGTAGCCAAAGTCATAACCCTGGAGGGCCTTGGCACGCCCGACGCGCCACATCCCGTGCAGCAAGCCTTCATCGACGAGCAGGCGGTGCAATGCGGCTATTGCATCAATGGCATGGTCTTGCAGTCAGTGTCCTTCCTCAACAAGAACCCTAAACCCAGTGACGCGCAAATCAGCCAGGCACTGGCTAACAACCTGTGTCGCTGCGGCACGCATACGCGCATCGTTAAAGCCGTGGCCCGCGCGGCCAAAGCTGGCAACGACAACGTGAAGGGAGCCTGAACATGCAACGGCGTCAATTTTTTAAAATCGGTAGCGGTCTGGTCGTTTCTTTCAGCTTGCCAGGCGGTACTACCAGTGCTTCAGCCCAAGGCACGACCGCGGGTGGCAAAAGCATTGCGGCCGACCAGGTAGACGCTTGGTTGGCCATCGGGCCTGATGGCCGCGTCACGGTCTTTAGTGGCAAAGTTGACTTGGGCACAGGGGTACGCACCGCGCTCGCCCAGCTCGTGGCGGAAGAGCTGGACGTCAGCTTTGGTCAGATCGACATGGTCATGGGCGATACCCTGCTGACCCCGGATCAAGGCCAAACGGCGGGAAGCCTGTCCATCTCTAACGGTGGCGGTACGCTACGGCAGGCTGCAGCCTGCGCGCGCCGGGCGTTAGTGGGCGTGGCGGCAAGGCAGCTAGCAGTTGATGCCAGCGAGCTCAGTGTCAGCGAGGGAGTGGTGTCGGGTGGCAGGGATACGCGAAAACTCAGCTATGCAGAACTGGTTGCGGGAAAACCGCTGGATGTCAAGCTCGATACCAAGGTCGCGCTTAAGTCACCCGCACTGCATCGGGTTGTGGGAAAGTCTGTACCCCGCGTCGATATTCCGGGCAAGGTCACTGGTCAGTTTACCTATGTGCATGACTTTAAGCTGCCTGGAATGCTGCATGCGCGCGTGGTCAGGCCAACCGGACTGGGCTCAAAACTAGTTAGCATCGACGAAGGCTCCGTCAGCAAGATAAAAGGCTTGGTCAAGGTCGTGCGCAAACAGGACTTTGTCGCAGTGGTGTGCAAGACCGAATGGGCAGCTGTGAAAGCCGCGCGCGATCTCAAGGTGCAATGGACAGCGGCCAACACAATGCCAGAGAAAGGTAAGTTGTTTGAGTATTGGCGCGCACTCCCCGTTGCCAGAGACGAGGCGGTCATCAAGACTGGCGATGCTGTAGCAGCTCTGGGAACAGCGGCAAAGCGCATCAAAGCCACTTACGACTTTGCGCCAAATACACATGGCTCCATTGGTCCTTCATGCGCGGTAGCGGACTTCAAAGACGGAAAATGTACAGTCTGGTCCGCGTCACAGGCAACTCATTCGCTGCAAGGCGAACTGGCTACAGTGCTGGGCGTCCCTAAAGCGGATGTTCGCCTGATATACCTCGACGGCGCAGGTTGTTATGGCCGCAATGGGCATGAAGACTGCTCCGGCGATGCCGCATTGATATCCCAGTTGGCCGGCGCGCCGGTCCGCCTGCAATGGATGCGTGCCGACGAGCACGGATGGGATCCGAAAAGTCCACCAACCCTGGTGGACATGGAGGGCGGCCTCAACGCACAGGGTTTGCCAGTCGCGTGGCGATCGGAGTTCTTTATTACACAGTCCAACGGCACACTGGAAGACTTTCCCATGCTGGCGGCTGTACTTTCGGGCGTCAAACGGACAGGTCACTACACCGGCAATATTCAAAAAAATGCCGACGTGCTGTATCAGTTCCCGAACATCAAAACAGAAGTACACAGATTGGCTGACACAGCCTTCAGAACCTCGCATTTGCGCACGCCGGGACGTATGCAAAACACCTTCGCCAATGAAGCGTTTTTCGACGAAATGGCGGCCGCCGCAGGGGCAGACC
>JAYVEE010000262.1:0-11245 GCA_043749005.1 Polaromonas sp.
TCAAGGCCTTTTCCGCGCATTTTTTTAACAATGCTGTAGATGTGTTTAGGTCTGCCTTGCACCAGCGCTGGCACGCCGCTTTTATTCAGCCCACGCTCCAGCTCTGCGCGCAAACCTTCCATGAACTGCTCGCGCTCCACGCGTTTTTCATCCAGCAGTTGTGCAGTTTTTTTGTAGGTTTCGGGTTCCAGAAAACGAAAAGCCAGGTCTTCCATTTCCCATTTGATTTGCCAGATGCCCAGGCGATTGGCCAGCGGCGCAAACACATGCAGCGACTCATGCGCCAGTGCGGTAGATGCCGGCTGCTTGGTCAAGGCACAGTAACGCAAAGTTTGCAAACGTGACGCCAGCCGCAGCATCACCACGCGCAAATCCCGAGAAAACGCCAGAAGCATTTTTCGTACGGTTTCAAGCTGGGCTTTGGGGTCGTTTTCAAGCTGCGCTGCAGCTTTTGCAGCTCTGGCCTGCTCCTGCACTTGCACCAGCTTGGTCGTCTCTACGGCCAGCTCGGCGTAATGCGCACCAAACGCTTTTGTAATCACATCCAGCGGTTTGGTCAGGTGCTTGCAGGCATAAACCAGGTAGCTGGCAGCCTGCATTGCTTCAGATCCGCCAATAGACTGCAAGATCGCGGCGACAGCATCAGCATGCACCAACGTGTTTTCACCAGTATCCAGCATCTCACTGGCAATCAGTGGTTCTGCAAAGGCCCTGGCACGTGCCAGAGCCTGCGGTTGGTCTGGCAGGCTGCTGCCAGTGACAGCGACAATTTGCGCGCTGGCTGATTCGGGTTTAATGCGCGTGGGCGCCTGGCTTTTCATTTCTTTATTAGCCGAGCAAAAACTCCGCCACAGTAGCCACCTGGTCGGCTGCGACCAATGTAGGCGCGTGGCCAACACCCGTAAATTCAACCAGCTGTGCTTTAGGGCCGCGTTGGCCCATCGCCCGAGCTGTGGCCGGGCTGAGCAAATCTGAATCAGCTCCACGCACAAGCAGGGTTTGCGCGCTGATGTTGTCATACAGCTGCCACAGCGTTTTTTCACCTTGCAGGGTTGATTGTTGTGTCGCCTGCCTGAAAGGCACAGCCAGCGCCGGGTCGTAATGCAGGCGCATTCTGCTACCCGGCGTGCTGTCAACCGGCCGCAACATGGGTTGCGACAATCCCAACCATTGCTCCGGCGTGTGCGGGCCAAAGCCTGTGGAAATCGCCCGCATCGCATCTGCACCTTGCTGAATTGAATCAAACGTCACAAGGTCACCCAGATAGGTGCCAATCCGCACAATTGAACACCATTCAATGGCCGGGCCGACATCATTCAGTACCAACTTGTTAACTGAAACCGGAAGTGGCAAGCCGGGCTGCCCACACACCACCAGCCCTATAAGCCCGCCCATGCTGGTGCCAACCCAGTCGAGTGTGGTCATTGGAACTTGCCCGTGCAATTGCCCCAACAGAGCCAGCATGTCAGCTGCGTACATGGGTATTTGATAACCCATGGGATCTTTTAGCCAATCGCTCTGGCCGCGCCCCACCACATCCGGGCAAATCACACGAATATCACCATTCGCTTTTCCAACCAGGTGAGCCGCCAACGTGTCAAAGTCCCGCCCTTGGCGCGACAGGCCGTGCACGCACAACACCACATGCGCAGCAGTTGGGTTACCCCACTGCCAGTACGCCATACGGTGGCCGCCTTGCGTATCAGGGCACTGGACGTATTGCAGACTGGGCTGAGTCATGGTGTGAAGCAATTCATAATGAGTTTATTCAATCATACGGAGAAATTTTCATCATGCTCAAAGGCAAAACAGCGTTAGTCACAGGCTCCACCAGCGGCATCGGTTTAGGCATCGCCAAAGCGCTCGCTGCCCAGGGTGCCAACATCGTCATGAACGGATTTGGCGATGTGGCAAGCCCGAAGGCCGAAATTGCTGCGGCAGGCGCAATGCATGGCGTTAAAGTCGCGCACCACGGCGCTGACATGAGCAAGCCTGCTGAGATTGCCGACATGATGGCGTACGCTGCCGCCGAGTCTGGCCTGGTCGATATTCTCGTCAACAACGCAGGCATTCAACACGTCGCCCGCATTGAGAATTTCCCGGTTGAAAAATGGGACGCGATCATCGCCATTAACCTCTCAAGCGCCTTTCATGCCACCCGTCTGGCACTGCCCGCCATGCAAAAGGCAGAAGGCGGCAAAGGCTGGGGTCGCATCATCAACATTGCATCAGCCCACGGCCTCGTCGCGTCAGCTGAAAAGTCAGCTTACGTCGCATCCAAACACGCCATCGTCGGCCTGACAAAAGTCACCGCACTGGAAAACGCCAAGAGCGGCGTGACCTGCAACGCCATTTGCCCTGGCTGGGTGCTGACACCACTGGTGCAAAAGCAGCTGGATGACCGTGCCAAGGCGGGCAACATGACCATGGAGGCCGCCACAGCCCAACTGCTGGGTGAAAAAGAGCCGTCCCTGCAGTTCACCACCCCGGAAGAGCTGGGTGCACTGGCAGTGTTTTTCTGCTCCCCGGCAGGCAACAATGTGCGCGGCGTGGCCTGGAACATGGATGGTGGCTGGGTGGCGCAGTAGCATTCTTGCCGCAGATTGCTATGTAGTTTATAGCTTACAACACTCTTTTTATTGGCCTAATCAATAAATCTAATCCTGCGCGGCTACCAGTGTCTGGGTATACGGGTGCTCGGGTGAATTCATGATTTGCGCCAATGGCCCAGCTTCCAGAACGATGCCATCTTTGAGCACCATCACCTGATGCGCCATGGCGCGAATCACGTCCACGTCGTGGGTGATCAGTAAATAACTCAAGCCGCGTTCGCGTTGCAGGCGTTGCAGCAGATGCAAGATTTGCTTTTGAATTGTTACGTCAAGGGCACTGGTGGGCTCGTCGAGCACCAGCAACTGCGGTTCAACCATCAGCGCCCGGGCAATGGCAATACGCTGGCGCTGGCCGCCTGAAAATTCATGCGGGTAGCGCTGTAGCAAGCCAGGAAACTGCGCCTCAGTCATGCCGACTTCCAACAGTGCTTGCAGTACGCGCTGCTGCGTTTCAACGGCTTGAATGTGCGGTTGATGCACTGACAGACCTTCACCAACAATCTGCTCGATCGTCATGCGCGGCGACAGTGATGAGAACGGATCTTGAAAAACCACCTGCACGGCTTTACGGATGGCTTTGTTGTTGGCGGCATTCTTGCTCCATGCCAGGCCCGCCAAGCGCAGGTCGCCTTTGGACGGGTGCAAACCCAGTGCCGCTAGCGCCAGGCTGGACTTGCCAGAGCCCGATTCACCAATCACACCCAGCGTTTGACCCGCCGGAATGGCAAAACTCGCACCCTGCACCGCTACAAATTCACCCGCTTTAAACCAGCCTTTAAAACCCGGCAAGCTGACCGGGTAGCTAACGCGCAGGTTGCTGGCTCTCATCACAGCAGGCAGCGCAGCATTGGCAAGCGCCCCCTGCACATCACGCGTCGGCTTGCTGTCCATCAGCTTCTTGGTGTAGGCGTGCTGCGGGTTAGCAAACACATCACTTACCGTGCCCTGCTCGACCATCACGCCGTTTTCCATCACTGCAATGCGATCGGCAAAGCGGCGCACCAGATTTAAATCATGTGTGATCATCAGCACGGCCATGCCGTTTTTACGCTGCAGGTCGGCCAGCAAATTCAAAATCTGTGTACGCACCGTCACGTCGAGCGCGGTGGTCGGCTCATCGGCTAATAACAGCTTGGGTTTGCAGGCCAATGCCATCGCGATCATGACGCGCTGGCGCTGTCCACCTGAGAGCTGATACGGAAAACATTTGGCCCGGCGTTCGGGTTCGGTAATACCGGTATTTGCTAGTAACTTTATAGCTGCTTGCGCCCGTATTGATTGGGCTAAACCTTGTTTTAATGCCAATATTTCTTCAATCTGATTGCCCACCGTAAACAGCGGGTTCAGCGCTGTCATCGGTTCTTGAAAAATCATGGCAATGTCTTGCCCACGAATGCCGCGCAGCAGGCGCTCGGGCATGCCCAACAGTTCAACCTCGCCTTTCGGCGACTGAAACACTGCGCTGCCCTGCACTTCAGCGTTTTGCACCAGACGCAGCAAGCTGAGAGCCGTGATGGTTTTCCCCGACCCTGATTCGCCGACCAGCGCCAGCTTTTCACCGGCCGCGATTGAAAAGTCGATGCCGTGAACGACTTCTTTGCCCGCGAATGAAATGCGCAGGTCTTTGACAGCGAGCAAAGGCGTGTTCACAGATCAGCTTTCCTTGGGTCTAGCGCATCACGTAGCGCATCCCCCATAAACGTCAGCAACAGCAGCGTGATGACCAGCACCGCAAAGGTCGACAGCGAAATCCACCACGCATCAATGTTGGCCTTGCCCTGGCTGAGTAACTCACCCAATGAAGGTGTACCCGGCGGCACGCCCAGGCCCAGAAAGTCGAGTGAGGTCAACGCCAGAATCGCGGCGCTCATGCGAAACGGCAAAAACGTGACCACCGGTGTCATGCTGTTAGGCAAAATGTGCCGCCACATGATGTGCAAATTACTCACGCCCAACGCCCGCGCAGCGCGAACGTAATCCAGCTGGCGGTTGCGCAAAAACTCGGCGCGCACGTAATCTGACAAACCCATCCAGCCAAACAGACTCAATAAAAACAGCAGCAGCGCCACGCTGGGAGCAAACACGGCGCTGAAAATTATCAAGAGATACAGCTCGGGCATCGAACCCCAGATTTCAATGAAACGCTGCGCCACCAAATCAGTTTTGCCGCCCGCGTACCCTTGAATCGCCCCGGTGATTACGCCAATCACCACACCAATCAGGGTCAGCGCCAGTCCAAAAAGCACACTCAATCGAAAGCCATAAATTAGCTGGGCCAGTAGGTCACGCCCACGGTCGTCGGTGCCCAGCAGGTTATCGGTCGACGGCGCAGAGGGATTGGGCGATTTAGCAAAGTAATTGATGGTTTTGGGACCATAGGGGTTGGGTGGGTAAATGGCCCAATTGGGCGCACTTGTCAGCTTGTCCTTGATGAAAGGGTCAAGATAATCAGCGGGCGTGGCGAAGTCCCCATCAAAGGTTTTTTCTGAATAGTCGCGGGCGATGGGGAAGTAGAGGTTGCCTTTGTAGCTGACCACAAGTGGTTTGTCGTTTGACAGGACATCGGCCAGCAAACTGAGCACCACCAGCGTCGAGAAAATCACCAGGCTCCAGAAGCCGAGTTTGTTCTTTTTAAAACGCAGCCAGGCGCGCTTTGATGGGGAAAATGAGGGCACTGTCATCAGTCGAACTTCACGCGCGGATCGACAAGCACATAACTAAGGTCGCTGATCAACTTGGTTACCAGCCCGATCAATGTAAACAGATACAGGGTGCCCAGCACCACCGGATAATCGCGCCGGATCACGCTTTCATAACTCAGAAGTCCCAGGCCATCAAGCGAAAACAGCGTTTCAATCAATAGCGACCCTGTGAAAAAGGCGCCAATAAAAGCCGCCGGGAAACCCGTGATGATGGGAATCAGCGCATTGCGAAACACATGCTTGTACAGCACCTGCCGCTCAGATAAGCCCTTGGCGCGCGCGGTCAGCACGTACTGTTTGCGTATCTCTTCAAGAAACGAGTTTTTTGTCAGCACTGCCGTCACGGCAAAACTGCCCAGCACCATCGCAATGATGGGAAGTGTGATGTGCCACAAATAGTCGGTAATTTTTGCGCCCCAGGTCAGCGTTTCCCAGTTGCTGGATGTCAACCCGCGCAGCGGAAACAACTGCAATTGCCCGCCAAACACCACCAGCAGAGCAACACCCAATACAAAGCCCGGAATGGCATAACCCACCAGCACAATCAGGCTGGTAAGGAAGTCAAAGCGCGACCCTGCCCGCACCGCCTTCGCTACGCCGAGCGGCACGGCTATGAGGTAACTGATGAAAAACGTCCACAGCCCGAGGCTGACGGATACAGGCAGCTTTTCTTTAACCAACTCCCACACATCCTTGTTTTGATAAAAGCTCTTGCCCAAATCGAATCGAGCAAACTGCCCCAGCATTTGCCAGAAGCGCTCAATCACAGGCTTGTCAAAGCCATACAGCACCTTGATTTCTTCAATGCGCTTGGCGTCCACGCCCTGCCTGCCCCGGTAGCCTGCGCCAGTAGCGGCGGCGCTTTCACCGCCTGAATCACGACCCTGTAACTGCGCCACCATTTGCTCAACCGGCCCGCCAGGAACAAACTGCACCATGGCAAAAGTCAATAGCAGCACACCGAACAGCGTCGGAATCATCAGCAGAAGACGTTTAAGGATGTAGCTGGCCATTTGTCGCTCTTTTTATTTGTTCTTCGCTGATACCCACCAGGTGCTCATCGCCCAATTGCCAGCGTCATAGTAAGGTGGGATTACAGCTGGCAACACAAACTGACCCGGACGGTAACCAATCAAAAAAGCATCGCCGTAATATTGCGGCACCGAGTAGTGGCCGTGTGTCAACACCCGGTCCAGCGCGCGGGTAGCGGCTGACAGTTCAGGCCGGGTGGTGGCGGCCACTATTTTTTGCAGAAGCGCATCAACCGCCGGGTCTGCAATGCCCCATACGTTCGACGAGCCCGGGGTTTTGGCTGCGTCAGAGCCGAAGCGTTCAATCAACTCGCCCCCGGGTGCTGTGCTGCCGGGCAGCCGCAAGGTGGTGAGTTCAAAGTCAAACGCATCCATTTTTTGTTTGCTAAGTGAAAAGTCCACCACCCGGTATTGCAGCGTGATGCCCAGCTTTTCAAGCGCCTTCTGAAACGGCCCCACCACCCGGATCAGCGAGGGCTGGTCGTTTAAAAACTCCATGGTGAAGGCTTCGCCTTTGGCGTTGCGCAGCGCACCATCTTTGTACTCCCAGCCTGCATCTTTTAGTAGCGTCTGGGCTTTGCGCAGGTTGTCACGCAGGCTGGCGGGCGGCGCGGTGCTGGCGCCCACAGGTACCGGACCAAACACTTCAGGCTTCAATTTGTCCCGCAATGGCTCCAGCAGCGCCAGCTCGTCTGGCTTGGGCAGGCCTTCGGCATGAAACTCGCTGTTTGGAAAGTAGCCATTCACACGCTTGTAAATGCCGTAGAAAAGCTGGCGATTCATCCATTCAAAATCCATCGCCAGACCGATCGCCCGCCTGACGCGAACGTCCTGAAACTTCGGCTTGCGCAGGTTGAAAACGTAGCCCTGAAAGTCGCCAGGGTTGCGGTTTTCAAAAGCACGCTTGACCAGCTCGCCCGAGGTGAACTGCTTGCCCGTGTATTGCCGCGCCCAGTTACGCGAAATGAATTCGCGCATGAAGTCGTATTCGCCTGCCTTCAGCCCTTCAAAACGCGACGTTTCGTCAAGATAAATTTTGAAGGTGATGCGGTCAAAGTTGAACTGCCCTTTGCGCGGGGGCAAATCGGCGGCCCAGTAATTGGCGTCGCGTACATAAGTGATGTCGCGGCCCATCTTGTTATTCGGCAGTTTGTAAGGGCCAGAACCAATGGGAATGTCAGCCACAATTTTGTCGAAAGGCTTGCCGGCTCCCCACTTGCTGCTGAACACCGGCATCCCGCCCACCACCAGTGGCAGCTCGGGGTTGGGCGTGGCAAAGTCGAAGCGCACCACTCGTTCGCTGACCACCACCACGCCTTTGACCTCCGCATAAATCGTGCGGAACTGCGGTGCAGCCAGCTTACTGACCAGTTGCGTATACGAATGCAGCACATCAGCGGCCAGCACGGGTGAGCCGTCATGAAACCGTGCTTTCGGGTGTAGCCTGAAGATGGCTGACAACTTGTCTGGAGCGACTTCAACATCTTCAGCCAGCAAGCCGTATGACGTTGTGGGTTCTTCAGAATTGCCGACCAGCAGACTTTCAACCATCAGCGTGCTGATACCGTAGGGTGCGGTGCCGCGCAAGGTGAATGGGTTGAACTTGTCAAAGTTGGTGGGCCGCGTGGGCGGCACCATACGAATCTCGCCACCCTTTGGCGCAGCCGGGTTGACGTAGCTGAAGTGCGTGAAACCGGGCGCGTATTTAATGTCGCCAAACTGGGCGTAAGCGTGCGCAGCCCAAGTGCTTGAACAAGCCAACAATAGTAAAAAACCGAGCAAACCGCGCATGTCACAATTCTGCAAGATTTTTCACAAGGAATACGTCATGGGTTTTTTAGAAGGCAAAAAATTATTGATTACTGGCGTTTTGAGCAACCGTTCGATCGCCTACGGCATTGCCAAGGCCTGCAAGGCGCAAGGCGCAGAGTTGGCTTTTGCCTATGTGGGCGAACGTTTTAAAACGCGCATTACCGAGTTTGCAGCAGACTTTGACTCGACCCTGATTTTTGACTGTGACGTAGGCAGTGACGAGCAGATCACCCAGCTTTTTACTGACCTTGCCAAAGTCTGGCCGACCTTCGACGGGTTTGTTCACAGCATTGGCTTCGCGCCAAAAGAATCCATCTCAGGTGATTTTCTGGAAGGCCTGTCGCGTGAAGGTTTCAAAATCGCGCACGACATCAGTGCCTACAGCTTCCCGGCGATGGCCAAAGCAGCACTGCCGTACCTCAACGACAAATCAGCCCTGCTCACCCTCACTTACCTGGGCGCGATGCGCGTGCTGCCGAACTACAACACCATGGGTTTGGCCAAGGCCAGCCTTGAGGCATCGGTGCGCTACACCGCCGAATCGCTAGGCCCCAAGGGCATTCGCGTCAACGGCATCAGTGCCGGGCCGATCAAAACCCTTGCGGCCAGCGGTATTGCAGGCTTCAGCAAGATTCTGAAGGCTGTATCAGACGCCGCGCCCATGCGCCGCAACGTGACAATTGAAGAGGTAGGTAACGTGGCAGCGTTTTTACTCAGCGACATGGCCAGCGGCGTAACGGGTGAGATCACTTATGTAGATGGCGGCTTTAGCCAAGTGGTAGGTGGGATTGCCGAACCTGCCGGAACAAATTGAACGCTGAAAATGACTGAAATTTTCCGTTTTTATTTATCAAATAAGGCTGCAGTCCAGTGAATACGGGTGCAAGGCGCTGTTTTAAACGTAGCACATTAGTGTTGCTGCTTGCGGTGCTGGGTTATGGCACTGCGCCTGTTACGTTAGCCTCGGACATCAAACCGCCATTGATGCTGGCTAATGTTTACCGCCCCGGCATTCAGCTGGCCGACTATTGGGTGAGTGAAAAATATGACGGCGTGCGCGGCTTCTGGGATGGGCAGAAGCTGCTGACCCGAGGCGGCCAAGCCATCAACGCACGTGCATGGTTTACCGCCAACTGGCCAGCCACGCCGATGGAAGGTGAGCTATGGGCGGGGCGGGGGCAGTTTCAAAAAGCGGTGTCTACCGTGCGCCAGCAAACGCCTGATGATGCAGCCTGGCGCGGCATCCAGTTTATGGTGTTTGACTTGCCTGCCGAGCCAGGAACGTTCACTGAACGACTGTCAACTCTCAACAGCGTGGTGAGCAAACTGGCCGTACCGTGGGTGCAAGCTGTGCCGCAAACCAAAGTGCCCAGCCACGCAGCGCTGCAAAGCCAGCTTGAACAAATTACCAAATCGGGCGCCGAAGGCTTGATGCTGCATCGGGGCAGCGCGCTGTACAAAGGTGTGCGCAACGACGATTTGCTGAAAGTTAAAACCCATGACGATGCGGAAGCCAAAGTCATTGGGCACATCCCCGGCAAAGGCAAACACGCAGGCCAGTTGGGTGCGCTGCTGGTTGAAATGCCAGCGAAAGACGGTCACAGTGCCAAGCGCTTCAAGCTGGGCACAGGCTTGAGCGATGCGCAGCGGCAAAACCCGCCAGCCGTTGGCAGCCAGGTCACCTACCGCTTTCGGGGCCTGAGTGACAGCGGAATTCCCCGCTTCGCCAGTTTTTTACGCCTGCGTGAGGACTAGCAGCTAGAAACTCTTGCTATTCATTCAGGAGCTGCCCCCGCCCGTCTTTTTTGGGCTACAGATATTATTTAGGGGTAAAAATATATGATTTCTATCTCAAAAGCATTTTCTGGCGGCTACGCACAGGCTCGCATCAAGTTTTTAGAAGCTGCGGCGACAGCAGGCCTGAGCGTTCAGTCACACGCCCATCCCCTCAAAGGCCGTGATGGCGAAGATTTGGCCATGGACGTGGCGCGCGATGGTCCCATGGATGCATCTAGCCTGTTGATCATCAGCAGCGCCTGCCATGGTGTTGAAGGCTATTGCGGCAGCGGCGTGCAGGTGCATGCGCTGCACGATGCCGACTGGCTTGAAAAAGCGCGAGCGTCAGGCACGGCTGTGTTGTACATCCACGCGCTCAACCCGTATGGCTTTTCTCACCTTCGCCGCACCACGCATGAAAACGTGGATTTGAACCGTAATTTTCAAAACTTCAGCCAGCCGCTGCCTGACAACGCCGCCTACCGCGCGCTGCATGACTTGATCTTGCCCGAACAGTGGCCACCCGATGCTGCCAACCAGGCCGCAATTGCCAATTTCATTGAAACTCAAGGTCACCTGGCTTACCAGTCAGCCATTACCCAAGGCCAGCACGAGTTTGCCGACGGCCTGTTTTACGGCGGTAACAGCCCGACCTGGAGTAACCAGACCCTGCGCAGCGTGCTGCGTCAGCACACCGCTTCAAGCAAACGTATCGGCTGGATTGACCTGCACACCGGCTTGGGCCCGAGCGGCCACGGCGAGCGTATTTGGGCGGGTGGTGACGATTCAATCGCCATTGAACGAGCCAGAGCCTGGTGGGGCGGCGGCCAGGACGGCAGCGCGGCAACACCAGTCACATCAATTTATGACGGCACATCCACCTCAGCGTTTTTAACCGGCCTGATGTGGCACGCGATTTACCAGGACGCACCACAAGCCGAATACACAGGCATCGCCATGGAATACGGCACCGTGCCTGTTTTTGAAGTGCTGCAAGCCCTGCGCGCCGAGCATTGGTTGAACAACCACCCCGAAGCGCCGCGAGAACTCGCCATGCAAATAAAGGCGCAAATGCTGCCAACGTTTTACACCGACACCGATCTCTGGCGCGGCCAGATCATCAGCCAGGCACGACAGGCTATGTTTCAGGCGGTTGATGGGCTTGAAGGTTAAAAAATCGTTTTTCAGTATTGAACTGCTGGCGATGAGCCGTACATCCAGTTAAATGCCACAAAAGACATCCATCTGTGCAATTCGGCAACGCTTTCAAGGCGCAGCGTTGTCCTGACGCCGATGCTTGGTTGAAGTATCT
>JAYVEE010000263.1:0-11199 GCA_043749005.1 Polaromonas sp.
ATGGGATCTATCGCATTCAGCGGCAAAGCCATCATCGTCAAGCTGGCTTATCGCTACGGGGTTGACGCAGTCACACTCATCATGTTGCGCATGCTGTTTGCGTTGCCATTTTTTGCCATCATGGCGTGGTGGGCCAGCCGCGGCAAGCCGCCCTTGACAAAAAAAGATTGGTCCGGCGTGGTGGGTCTGGGCTTCACCGGATACTACCTGGCCAGTTTTTTGGACTTTGCCGGATTGGCCTATATCAGCGCTTCACTTGAACGGCTGATTTTGTACCTCAACCCGACCCTGGTCATGCTGCTGGGGCTGCTGTTCTTTAACCGCGGTATCACGGCCCAACAAATGTTTGGCATGGGCATCAGCTACTGCGGAGCGGCGCTGGTGTTTGGCCATGAAATCGCCGTACAGGGTGCAGGGGACCGCAGCAGCGCTGCCTGGGGTGCGTTGCTGGTGTTTTTAAGCGCTGTCAGTTACGCCATCTATCTCGTTTACAGCGGGGAGCTGGTCAAGCGCCTTGGCGCGCTGCGCCTTGTTGGGCTGGCCACCACGGTTGCGTGCCTGTTGTGCATTGCTCAGTTCGTGGTGCTAAGGCCATGGTCTGCAGCGCTGGTTGCCCCTGAAGTCATGTGGCTGTCATTGCTGAACGCAACAGCTTGCACCGCAGCACCTGTCCTGATGGTGATGATGGCCATTGAGCGCATTGGTTCTGGTGCAACCGCGCAAACCGGAATGGTCGGGCCAATGTCGACAATTTTGATGGGTGTGCTGATCCTGGGTGAGCCGTTTACTGCCTGGGTAGCTGCGGGTACGGTACTGGTGATTGCCGGAATATTTGTATTCACCCGCAGCAAGAATTAGTTCTTTTTCTGGATAGGTGCCGCTCTGGGCACTGCAGCTTGCGAATTGGATCGGTTCGCTGATGCAACCTGTTTTTGCAGGCGCTGGGCAATCGTCAACGCCGCCTGGCCTGAATATCCATCCAGTCGATTGCCCATGGCCACCTCCAGCTGGTTCAGCCGCAACTGTGCCGGTGGGTGAGTGCTCAATGACAGGGCAAACAAGGCATCATCTGGCGCAACTGAACGCAACTGCTGCAAGACGGCTACCAGCCCATACGGGTCAAAACCGGCGCGGGCTGCCAGCGCCACACCGCTACGGTAGGCCTCCAGCTTATCGCTTTGGTCAAGCCCCTTGGTATACATATTGCGGCCAAGCGCCAGTAATTGGCCTGATATCAGACCACCCAAATCGCTTTGAAACTGGGAGCTGATCGCCTGGGTCAACAAGCCCGCACGGGCAGCCTTGTTCAAGGCAATCAAATGATGTTTTGAGGTGACGTGAACCATTTCATGGGCCAGTATGCCCGCCAGCCCAGCCTCATCAGCCACCCGGTCTGTCAGGCCTTTGGTCACAAAAATATAGCCACCCGGTGCGGCAAAGGCGTTGAACTCCGGGTCGTCGAGCACGACAAATGTCCAAGGCAAATTGGGGCGGGCTGATTGCAGGCTGATCCAGCGGTCCAATTGATTCACATAACGCTGCATGGCCATGTCGGGTAGGAGGGGCCTGCTGCCTAGCAGCACGGCACTAAGTTGGTGGCCAATCTGGATCTCACGCGGCTCGTCAATCTGGTCCAGTGGCTGCGGCAGCAACTGGAACAAATCTGGTCTCCGGTTGCCCTGCGGCGCTGCGCCCGGCGCAAGGGCTGCGCCTAGTAATGCCCCCGCAACGCCTCAGCCTGAGTCACCGCTGCAACGTTAGGCTGTGCATTGTTCAGGTTCTCGGCACCCAGCCCTGGGGATTGTCAGGCGTACTGACCTTGATTCATGCGCCTTGTTTGTCACCCAAACGCACGACAGACGTTTGCAGCGCCAGCGCCATCATGTTGCGCGATGACTCACTGGGCCCTTCCCGCAATTGGGCTGCGCGTTTGATCATTACCGTTTCCCCCTGCGCGGTGGATTGCGCCATCGCAGCGCCGCAAGACAGTACAGCGCTCAAGCCCAGCCGCATTAGAATTTTCGGTTTCGTCAGTATCATGGCGCAGATCGGTAGATGATGGAATCAACCAAGGAGTTATTATGGATTTGGGTATGGCGGGCAAATGGGCGCTGGTGTGCGGCGCCAGCAAAGGTTTGGGGCTGGGCTGCGCCCAAGCGTTGGTACGTGAAGGCGTCAATGTGTTGATCGTTGCCCGAGGCGCTGCAACGCTGCAGCAAGCCGCTACACATTTGGTAGCTGATTGCGCCCGTGATTCTGGTGCTAGCGTACTTTTTGTTGCTGCTGACATCACCACATCAGAAGGCCGTGCAGCGGTATTTGCGATACGAAAAGACTTTGATATTGTGGTCACCAACGCAGGCGGCCCTCCACCAGGCGACTTTCGTACCTGGGAGCGCGATGCCTGGATCAAAGCCATCGATGCGAACATGCTGACCCCGATTGAGCTCATCAAGGCCACGGTTGACGGCATGGCAGCACGCGGTTTTGGCCGCATCATTAACATCACGTCAAGCGCCGTCAAAGCGCCGATAGATATTTTGGGTTTGAGCAATGGTGCACGCAGCGGGCTGACGGGCTTTGTGGCTGGCGTATCCCGCAGCTCTTTGGCAGCTCAAGGCGTGACGATCAACAACCTGTTGCCCGGCGCATTTGACACCGATCGCCTGAAAACCACCATGAAAGGTGCGGCTGAAAAGTCTGGCAAAGCCATAGAGGAGGTGATGAATGCGCGACGCAAAACCATCCCGGCCCAACGCTTTGGCACGCCAGCTGAGTTTGGCGCGATTTGCGCGTTTTTGTGCAGTATTCATGCTGGGTACATGACTGGCCAAAACGTGCTGGCCGATGGTGGGGCCTACACAGGCACGTTTTAAACCGACACACAGAGCACATGAAACCACCCAAAAGACTGCAGGCGCTGATTGAAGAAGGCCTGATTGACAGCGTTTCACGCCAGCTCATGAGCGGCAAAGAGGCCACGGTTTACGTGGTGCAGGTCGGAGATGACACCCGTTGTGCCAAGGTTTACAAAGAGGCTATCGAGCGCAGCTTCCGCCAAGCGGTGGATTACACCGAAAACCGCAAGGTTAAAAATACCCGCCAGGCTCGCGCCATGGCCAAGGGCACCAGGTTTGGCAGGCAGGCACAAGAAGCCGCCTGGCAAAGTGCTGAAGTCGATGCGCTTTACCGGCTGGCCGCAGCGGGTGTGCGCGTGCCTAAACCGTATAACTTTTGCGACGGCGTGCTTTTAATGGAGCTGGTGACCGACGCGCACGGCGATGCAGCCCCTCGCCTGAACGATGTGGTGTTTACGCCTGGCGATGCGCGCCGGCACCATACCGCGCTGTTGCTAGAAGTCGTACGCATGCTGTGCGCCGGGGTGGTACACGGCGACTTGTCAGAGTTCAATATTTTGCTTGGCCATGAAGAGCGTGCAGACGGCATGGCAGGCGGTGTTGATGTGCCCGTCATCATCGACCTGCCGCAGGCAATTGACGCTGCAGGCAATAACCACGCAGCGCGCATGCTGCTGCGCGATGTAGTTAACCTGCGTAATTTTTTTGGCCAATTCGCGCCCGAGCTGTTGCAAACCAGCTATGGCCTTGAGATGTGGGACCTGTACCAGCGCGGCGTGCTGTACCCCGACACCCATTTGACAGGCCACTTTGAGCACAAGGCCGGGGCCGTGGACATGCGCAGTGTGATGCGTGAGATTGACGATGCCAAAGGCGAAGAAGCAGCGCGGCGCTTGCGGATGGGGGCGTAAGGAACTTTGCAAACACATTTGCGCCGCGTTTTGCCAAGGCGATAGTCTTACCCCGATATCAATGGACTGATGTCATGAGTTCAGTGCCGCGACGACACCACAATTCCACCTACAACCAACACAAACGCCGCAGCGTGATACAGCTGCGGTAACTCACCCAAAAATGCAGCTGACAGCAGCGCAGCAATCAGTGGCGTGAGGTTGGCAAAAAAGCTTGCCATTGCCGGGCCGACGCGCTGGACGCCGACGCCCCAGCAGCGGTAGGCCAGTATGGCCGGGCCGACTGCCACAAACAGCAGCACACCAATTAATTGCCAGCCCCAGATTATTTGCGCTGTTGTCAGTGCCCACTCGCCACCTGCAAACAAGCCTGCCCAACCCAGACCGAAGACCATTTGCGCCATCAGGAAAGCGGCCCAATCGCTGCGTATATCTGCCGGGTCTTTGGGTTGAGAAAGCAACCAGCTGTAAAACGCCCAGGCGATGCTGGCCAACACCATGTAAAAGTCGCCCGCTACAACCTGAATTTGTGCCAAACGTGCCAGCTCGCCGCGCGACAACACTACTATCACGCCAGCGATGGACAGTAAAGAACCGATAAGCTGCAGGCGCGAAATGCGCTGCTTGAAAAAAAGCGTACCTATTAGCAGCATCCACACCGGCACGCTGGCGCCAACCAGCGTCACGTTAAGCGCTGTCGATGTGTGCAGTGCCAGGTACATCAGCGCGTTGTAGCAACCCACGCCTAAAAAACCCAGTAGCAAATAGCGGCGCCAGACAGGCCACAAAGTGCTGGCGGGGCGCAAAATTTGCCATGCAATGGGCAGCAGGATGAAAAAAGCAATCAGCCAGCGCAAAAAATTAAGCGTCATGGGCGGTATCAGGTCTGCAGCCAGCCTGCCCACTACCGCGTTACCTGCCCACATCAACGGGGGTACGGTAAGCAGCAAGGCGGTGGGCAGCGTCAGGCGTTGATTCATTAGCAGGACTTTAACAAGCGTGGCAACATAGCAAGTCTCGTTGCAAGCCCAGTTACAGGCCTTTCCCCAATTTAACGAAAGAAAAAAGTATGACAAGCCAGACCTCCAAAGCCGTCCACATCAACCAGCACGGTGGTGCTGAAGAACTCAAACTGGTGGATATACAGGTGGGTGAGCCTGGTGCGGGCGAAATTCGCATTCGCCACAAGGCGGTTGGCCTGAACTACATTGACATCTACCAGCGCGCCGGCCTGTACAAGCTGCCGATGCCACTGAGCATGGGTATGGAGGCTTCTGGCGTGATTGAAGCGGTGGGCGAGGGTGTGACGCATCTCAAGGTCGGCGATCGCGCGGCCTACGCCAGCCAGCCACCGGGTAGCTACTGTGAGCTGCGTGTGATGCCAGCCAAGTGCGTTTGCAAGTTGCCCGATGGCATCAGTTTTGAAACCGGTGCAGCCATGATGCTGAAGGGTTTGACTGCGCAATACCTGCTGCGCAAAACATTGCCGCAGGCTGGTCTGAAGGCGGGCGACTTTGTGCTGTTTCACGCCGCAGCTGGCGGCGTAGGGCTGATTGCCTGCCAGTGGGCCAAGGCGCTGGGTCTGCAGTTGATTGGCACAGCCGGGTCTGATGTCAAATGTGCGCTGGCGCTCGCCAACGGCGCATCGCATGCCATCAATTACACAACGGAAGATTTTGTGGCGCGTGTCAAAGACATCACCGCAGGCAAAGGTGTGAGCGTGGTGTACGACTCGGTAGGTAAAGACACATTTTTAAAATCACTCGACTGCCTGAGCCCGTTTGGTTTGGTTGCCAACTTTGGCAATGCTTCGGGTAAAGTCGAGCCGTTGGACCTTGGCCTGCTGGCTGCCAAAGGCTCGCTTTATGTGTCGCGGCCCACGCTATTCACACATATTGCAACCCGCGAATCGACGCAGACCATGGCAGATGACTTGTTTGCCATGGTGGTCAGCGGCAAAATCAGCATTCCGATAGATCAGACCTTTGCGCTTGCGGATGTAGCTGATGCACATCGCGCGCTGGAGGCGCGCAAAACCACAGGCTGTACGATTTTGACGCTTTAAAGATGCAGGATTGGCTCAAAAGTTTGCAGACTGAGGCTAACCAACTGCCAGCGCTTGCCAGAGTTCCTTTTTACATTCAAAACATAAAAATTGGCTCTGTAGAGCCGATTTTTATGCATCATCTAGCACTCCAAGCCAATAAATACGGGTGTGAGCAGCTACTAAAAAAAGACCAATCAGGCTGGCATCTGATTCTGGGTCAGAGCGATGTGACAACTTGTTTGAACGGGCTGGCGAACCTGCTCAGGAAGGCCGGTTTGGCAGGCGCATGGCGCAACGAGCAATTGGCGGTGCGTGATGAATGGGGCACACAAATCGGTACGATTGAACGTGGTGCCGTCAGGCCTTTTGGTATTGCGACGCTCGCAGTGCATCTGGTTGGTCAGACAACGGATGGGCGTTTTTGGGTGCAGCAACGTGCGTTGAACAAACCGAACGACCCTGGTAAGTGGGACACCCTGATGGGCGGCATGGTCAGCTCTGGCGACACGGTTGAAACTGCGCTGGAAAGAGAAACCTGGGAAGAGGCTGGACTACGAATTACCGACCTGAAAAACCTGCGCTATGGCGGCCGTCAGAACAATTTCCGCCCGTCAGGCGACGGTGCTGCTGGCTATATGCAGGAGTTGATTGAGTGGTACACCTGCACTGTGCCTGATGGACTGACCCCCATCAATCAGGACGGTGAGGTAGCCCAATTTGCTTTGATGAATGAGGCGCAGTTGCTGGCAGCCATGCGACACGGCGAGTTCACCATTGAGGCGGCACTTATTGCGGCGGCTGCGTTGAAGATGCTGTAAGTCGACTCAGCAGCTCAGAGGCTTTTTCGAACTCTGAGCAATTCGTCAAGAATCAGGCAAACAGCGCCAATACTGATGGCGCTGTCAGCAATGTTGAATGCAGGAAAATGCCAGAGAGCGTAGTGAAAGTCCAGAAAATCCACCACGTAACCGTACAGTGTCCGGTCAATCACGTTGCCAATTGCGCCACCCAATATGCAGGCAAGAGCAAATGAAAACAGCTTTTGGCCAGGGTGCGACTTGAGCATCCAGATGATAAAAATCGCCGCGGCAAGACCGATGCCGGTAAACAACCAGCGTTGCCAGCCTCCTGCATTGGAGAGAAACGAAAACGCTGCACCCGTGTTGTGAACGCGAACGACGTTAAAAAAGCTGGTGATATAAGTTGCATCGCCAAGTCGGTAGTAACCCAGGATCAGCACTTTGGTGAACTGGTCTGCTATCAATATCAACAACGCGAAACCCAGCCAGGGCAACATTCCGCCTGAAGATTTGGCAAAGGTGGTTTTAGCCATTATGCGAACGTCCTGGTTTCACCTGCGCCATACAAATTACTGATGCAACGGCCACAAATCGTAGGGTGTTCAGCGTGACTACCGACATCGGGTACGTAGTGCCAGCAGCGCTCGCATTTCGTATTTAAACTGGCGGCAACCTTGATTTTTTGGACGATACCAGCTACTAAAGTAATAGCGGAGGTGATGAAGACAAACTTGACATCATCACCCAGGCTGGACAATATATTGAAGTCTGATTCAGCAACTTCTATTGTGACTTCTGCTTGTAACGACGAACCCACTTTGCCATCAGCACGCAGTGTTTCGATGTCTTTGTTCACTGCATCGCGAATCTCTCTGATACGTGCCCATTTAGCCAGCAGCGCATCGTCCTGTACTTTGAAGTCTGCATAAGTTTCGAGAAAAATCGATTCAGACGCACCAAATGTGACCCACGCTTCTTCGGCGGTGAAGCTTAAAAACGGTGCCATCCAGCGCAGCATGGCATGGGTGATGTGGTGCAGCGCGGTTTGCGCGCTGCGGCGTGCGTGTGAGCCCACAGACGTTGTGTAAAGCCGGTCTTTCAAAATATCGAGATAGAACGAGCCCAGGTCTTCACTGCAATAAATTTGCAGTTTGGACACGACGGGCTGAAATTCATAAACCTCGTAATGCGCCAGGATGTCGGCCTGCAGTTGTGCAGCACGGCTTAACGCATAGCGGTCAATTTCCAGCAGATCATCAAACGGCACAGCATGTTTCACCGGGTCAAAGTCACTGACATTGGCCATTAAAAACCGCAGTGTGTTGCGGATGCGGCGGTAGCTGTCGACCACGCGCGCCAGAATTTTGTCGTCAATACCCAGGTCGCCTGAGTAGTCGGTTGATGCGCACCACAGGCGAATGATTTCTGCGCCAAGTTTGCCGGAGACTTCTTGCGGCACCACCACATTGCCTTCGCTCTTGCTCATCTTGCGGCCTTTTCCGTCAACCGTGAAGCCGTGTGTCAGCAGGCCTTTGTAAGGCGCGCGGTCGTACATGGCGCAAGACGTGAGCAGCGATGAATGGAACCAGCCCCGGTGCTGGTCATGGCCTTCCAGATACAGGTCTGCAGGCCAGGTTGATTGTGCGGCGTGGCTGTGCTTGAGCACGTGGTCATGCGTGGTGCCCGAGTCAAACCACACGTCAAGGATGTCGGTGCTTTTGATGTAGTCCTTTGCGCCATGTTCTTCGTCGTCACCAATGATCGATTCAGCAGTCGCCTTGCTCCAGGCTTCAACGCCACCAACCTCAACCATGTTCGCTGCCAGGTCCATGATCTCCATCGTGCGCGGATGCAACTCGCCCGTGGAGGTGTGAATAAAAAGTGGCAGTGGCACGCCCCAGTTGCGCTGGCGGCTGATGCACCAGTCAGGCCTGCCTGCAATCATGTCGCGCAGCCGGCCTTTACCGTTTTCCGGGTAAAAACTGGTTTGCTCAATCGCGTTCAAGGCCAGCTCGCGCAACGGCTTGGCCGCTTTGTCTTTTGTGAAAACACCTTCGCCTTCATCCATGCGGATGAACCACTGCGCTGCTGCACGGTAAATCACCGGCGTTTTGTGCCGCCAGCAGTGCGGGTAGCTGTGCTCGATGTTGACGGTTGCAAACAGGCGGTCATGCTCGCGCAGCTTGTCAATCACCTGCGGCGCAGCCTTCCAGATGTTCAGGCCGCCAAACAGCGGCAGGTCATCCACATAGCGGCCATTGCCTTGTACCGGATTCAGTATGTCGTCGGTGGCAATGCCATTGGCAACGCAGGAGTTAAAGTCTTCTACGCCGTAGGCGGGCGATGAATGCACAATGCCTGTGCCGTCGTCGGCTGTCGCGTAGTCGGCCAGAAAGACAGGGCTTAGGCGTTTGTAGCCCTGTACCCCGCTGTCGTCTTTAACGTCGTAAAACGGATGCATGAAGTTCAGCAGTGCCAGGTTTTTCCCGGGCGTGGTGGCAATGACCTGGCCTGTGAGCTGATAACGCTCCAGGCATTTTTCAACCAGCGATTCCGCCAGCATCAAAATACCGCGCTCTGTGTCGACCAGCGCGTAGGTCAGCTCGGGGTTCAGATTCAGTGCCTGGTTGGCGGGTATGGTCCAGGCAGTGGTGGTCCAGATCACGGCAAACGCATCTTTGTCCAAGCTTTTCAAACCAAAAGCCGCTGCCAGCTTGTCGGGCTCAAAAGCCTTAAAGCCCACATCCAGCGTTTGCGATTTTTTGTCCGCGTATTCAATTTCAAATTCGGCCAACGACGAGCCGCAGTCAAAGCACCAGTACACCGGCTTCAAGCCCCGGTAAACAAAGCCGCGCTCAATGATGCGTTTAAGCGCACGAATCTCGTTTGCCTCGTTGGCATAGTCCATCGTGCGGTAGGGGTTGTCCCATTCGCCCAATACACCCAGCCGTTTGAAGTCTTCAAGCTGACCTGCGATTTGCTCGGTGGCAAAGGCGCGACTTTTGGCTTGCACTTCGTCTCTTGACAGATTACGCCCATGTAATTTTTCAATCGCATTTTCAATCGGCAGACCGTGGCAGTCCCAACCCGGCACGTAAATCGCGTCCAAGCCCTTGAGCTGGCGCGCTTTGACAATCATGTCTTTCAGAATTTTGTTAACAGCATGGCCGATATGAATCTTGCCATTGGCATAAGGCGGGCCATCATGCAATACGAATTTGACGGCACCTGAACGCGCAACACGCAGCTTTTTATAGATTCCTTTGTCGTCCCAATCTTTGACCCACCCAGCCTCACGTTTGGGCAAATCGCCGCGCATGGGGAATGGCGTGTCGGGCAAGTTCAGGGTGTTGCGGTAGTCGGTTTTTGTGGTGTTATCTAGCATGGCAATCGCTTGGAAGTGTGACCACAGAGTTCATCCGCAGTCCAGAATTTTCAGTGTGAAAAAAAGAGAAATTACGGGACAGGCCCGTATTGACCGACCGTTTAAATTCGATCCCGCGTGGTTTGGCGGGTTGTCTCGCTGTGCATGCGGTTAAAAAATGCACGAGCGTCGTCACAGTCTTTTTTGATGCCTTGTTTAAGCGCATCCAGACCGTGGTATTTCAGTTCGTCGTGTAATTTATGCAGCAGTTCCACGCGCACTATTTTACCGTAGCCACCCTCAGCGCCCAAGGTCGCAGGCCAGTCCAGACAATAAGTTTCAAGCAGTACCCGTCCACCGTTCACGTCGTTTGCATCAATTGATGGTCGAATACCCAAATTGGCTACGCCAGGCAAAGGTGTGCCTGAAAGGCCAAATACATGCACCGCAAAGATGCCGCTGGCAGCCGGGTTCCAATGCGAAAAGCGAAGGTTCAACGTGCGAAAACCCAAATCGCGACCTAATTTGCGGCCATGCACCACGTGACCCGAGATGCTGTAAGGCCTGCCCAGCAAGCGGGCGGTTTGCGCCATGTCGCCGGCACTCAGGGCTTGCCTTACTGCTGAACTGGAAACGCGTGTGCTTTGTACTTCATAGCTGTTCATGCGCGCCACGTCAAAGCCCAGTCGCTGGCCCGCAGCGTCCAGCATGGCATAACCGCCTGCGCGCTTGGCGCCAAAGCGAAAATCGTCGCCGACCAGTATGTACCGGGCACCCAAACCTGCGATCAGGACCTCATTGATAAAGTCATCGGGCTGCTGGCTGGCCAAGTGCGCGTCAAAGGGCAGCACCACGGCCTGGTCAACACCGCAGGCAGAAAGCTCTGTTAATTTGTCGCGCAGTGTGGCAATGCGCGGCGGGGCGAGCTCTGGTTTCTTGGCCAGTGCGGCAAAGTAGTCGCGCGGATGGGGTTCAAACGTCATAACGCAGCTGGGCACTCCCCGATGCTGCGCCTCGTTTTTAAGCAACGCCAGCATGGCCTGGTGGCCGCGATGCACACCATCAAAATTGCCAATGGTTAGCGCACAATGGGCTGCAAGTTTGGAGTTGCGGTAGCCGCGAAAAACTTTCATGTCTTGATTATCGTTTTAATAGCAGGCTGCGCAGGTGAATAAACCGCAGCACTCTCCCTTGTCATGTTTTCACTGTATATTAATGG
>JAYVEE010000264.1:0-3456 GCA_043749005.1 Polaromonas sp.
GCTAAAAGGGGAGACAGGCTGCGCACAAAGCGATGCCACCAAGGCTGGCCAAATGCTTTGGAAAGCAGCCAGGCCGTGAGCAGCCAAGCCAGCAGGCTAGAAGCCAGGCCCGTCCATAGCGTCATGCCGATGGCGCGCAGCAGTCCAGGTGCTTCCCAAAGCGCATTCCAAGCATAAAAATAGCTTGCAGACTTTATAGCATGGGCACAAGCAGCTATTAAAAGAAGAGCAATTGGCGCAGCCAGCAAGAAGCTGGCTGTACGAAAAAGTAGGGCGCTAGTGTCTCTGTTCATCAAGCCCCGTAGCGCTTTTGCCACTCTTTCTCAATCGGATCAACCCAGCTGCCATGCGGCTCAGGAATCACTGGCGCGAAGCGCTCAACTTGGCCAGGCGCTTTAGCAGCGACAAACAACGCGGCATCTTGCGCATTCATTTTCGCGGGCGACAGCACTGTTGGATCGCCCCAAACTTTGATATCACCCTTGCGTGCTTGCGCTGCGGGCGATAGCAGGAAATTGGCCACAACTTGCGCCGCTTCTTTGGTCTTGCTGTTGAACGGTATCGCCAAGAAGTGCGTGTTGCCAATTGTGCCGCTGTCAAACTGATAGCTTGCTACGCTGGCAGGAAGGCGGAAAGCGGCAATTTCATTGGCTGCTTCGTTGGGATTAAACGTTATAGCTAGCGAGAGCTCGCCATCGGCCATCATCTGGCGTAAGGCTGCCGCATTCGCAGGGAATTGCTTGCCATTGCGCCATAAATGGGGGTGTAGCGCATCGAGATGCTTCCAGAGTGGCTCAGCGATTTTGGTCAACGCAGCGGCATCAAACGGTTTGTAGAGTGCGGCGCGGTCTGCGGCGGGCGTGAGATCCATCAAGATCTGCTTGAGGAAGGTAGTGCCATGAAACTGCGGTGGCTTAGGATAGGTCACGCGTCCGGGATTGGCTTTGGCAAATTCGAGCAGGTCGGCTGTGGAGCGCGGAGGACTAGGCGTTTTGCTGCGGTCTGCAAAAAAGGTGAGCTGCGCCATGCCCCAAGGCGCTTCCATGCCTTGCACGGGCTCAGCAAAATCGATACGCGTGGTGGGCTTGCCTTCCACATCCACAAATTTGAAGCTGGGCAAGCTCTCCGCCCATGGGCCAAAAAGCATGCTTTCGCGCTTCATCGCGAGGAAGTTTTCACCATTGATCCAAACCAAATCCACCGAGCCATTATTAATGCGACTGGCGGCCTTTTCGGTGCGTACACGCTTAACAGCTTCCACCGTATCCGTGAGCTTCACATGATCTAGCTTCACGCCGTAATTGCGCAACACTTGCTCGCCTGCCCAAGCCAAATAGGCATTGATGCGCTCGCTGCCGCCCCAAGCGTTAAACACAACTGTCTGGCCGCGTGCCTTTTTCTCAATATCTGCCCAACTGGTTTGCGCCAAACCAAAGGGAGCGATAGGGATCAAGGCTGCCCCTAAAAGGGTGCGCTTGGAGAACTGGCGGCGATTCAATGTCATGAGATTGGGTAAGGTGGAAATGGATTTAAACGCATTAGTCGTATGAACACGAGAATCTTACGCGGCAGACGCTGCCAGGCAAGCAAAAAGATCGTTAAAAATGGCATCACGTTGTACCGCGTAGGCCTCACGCATCAGATGCGCCTGCGTAGGTACCCGTGCCTGCCAGCGCAAATCTGCACCCAAGATCGGCGTGGCCACCAAATGGCTTGGCACCCAATCCGGGTTGAGCAGCCAAGCGATATTGATCAGATCCCAAATCACCCAGCTATGCGCCTCGGAGCTGGGCCGGCCTGTGATGGCCCAGAGCGGATTGTTGGCAAACAAGGTGTGCAGATAGCTGCCTATTGCGCCATGCGGCTTGACGAAGCGCTCCACTTCCGCCAGCGACAAGCGCAACTGCGCGCCCACGTGATAGCCGGGCAGATACACCAAGGGCACGCCGCTGTCATACAGCCACTGGCTGGCCAGTACATCTTGTTCTAAATTGAAAGACTGATTCACATGCGGCGCATGCGAGGGAAAGCCGCTCGTCCACACCACCACGATCTTGCGCATGATCTCTGGCGCGAGCAGCATCGCGCTGGCCACATTGGTGGCGCAGCCCAGAGCCACCACATAAAGCGACTCATCTTGCGGCATGCGCAACGCCGTGGCGATCAAATGCTCCGTGGCTTCGCTCTTAATCGGGTGATTGAGCGACGAAAGATAAGCTGGGCTACCGTTGAAGGCGGGCATTTGAAGCTCCATGCCGAGCAGCGATTGCACTTTTATGATTTCATCGTAGCTCCTCGCCATGCCGACGCTTGGCGGATTAAAAGGTGCAGCATCTCGGTCTGCGGCTGAATACAGGGCCCGGCGATGTGCGAACGAAAAGGGAGTCGCGTAAATCCCGTGAATTTGCAGCCGATCTGGGCTCAGCAGAGCCCAAGCGAGGGCGAATTGATCGTCAATTTCATTGGCTGCATCGGTATCGATCACGATTTGAACCGGCCCGCTAGGCAGGCGTAGCCGCTGGGCGTACTCGTCGGCATTTAGGGCTTGAGATAGCGCTAAGGGTGAGCTCATGGATTTCCTTGTTTTTTATTCAGGCTTTGCATGGCTTGCCAACGCAGCCAATCTGCGGGCTCGTCAATATCCCATAGCGCAGGCAACTGGGCCACGCTCGCGCCAGCTATTGCAAGCCTGGCCAAGGTCTGCGAGAGCACTTGCGCTGTGCTCCATTGAACTTCGCTAAACACGTCTGGGATCATTTGCTTGAGGCCCAGCAACACATAGCCACCGTCTTCCGCTGGAATCAAGCAGGCATCATGGGTAAGCAAGCTGCGCGCCGCTTGCCACAAATGACCGGGCGAGAGCATGGCGCAATCGGTGCCGATGATGAGCAACGGCTTGGCATCTTCTTGCGCAAAATGCACTTCGGCGCAGCGAAGCATCCTCGCACCCAGATCGCCCTCGGGCTGAACCAAGCAGTCAATTTTGAAGTGCTTTTTTATGGCTCGAAACTGGCGATGCTGCGCATCTGGTGCACACCAAAGCGTGATGCCGCCTAGAGCTGCTTGCTGCGCGGTATGTAGGCTCTGTCCGATGAATTGCCGCTGCGCTCGAGCCGCGCCAACAGCGCCTAGCGCAGGGACGAGGCGCGTTTTTGCCAGGCCTGCCACGGACGCTTTCGCCAGGATCGCTATTGATGCTGATGCTGGGGGTGGCGCTGCGGGATAGCCATAAGCCAGTGCTAAATCGGAGGGTTGGGCACCGAAAAAGTAAGCCAAACGAAGTCGCCACATGTGAAAAATGGTACGCCATACACCGTTTTGCTGCCACTTTCTCGCCGAAGTGCGCACGCGCTGGCGTAGACATGCGGGCTTGGCTATCTTGCGTAGCCGAGTAGATAGCTCAATGTCTTCCATCAGCGGCTGATCTGGAAAACCGCCCACCGCTTCAAACGCTTC
>JAYVEE010000265.1:0-3452 GCA_043749005.1 Polaromonas sp.
CAGATTCAGGGTCACTAGCTTGTAATGCCCCTTCGTGGGGTCATTTGTCACATAACCTGCCTAAAATTGGAATAGCATCTACGAAGGCATCCAAAGCGGCATATTCTGCGTAGTACAAAGATACATGACAGGACACGAAGGAACTTATATGCTTTATCCAGAATTGTTTAAACAGCTCGAATCCGTCCGCTGGGATATGGACAAAGACATCCCATGGGACAGCTTTGATGCATCACAGTTGTCTGACGAACAAGCCCAAACCATCAAGATGAACGCCATCACCGAGTGGTCAGCACTGCCGGCCACCGAGATGTTTTTACGCGATAACAAGGACGACAGTGATTTTTCAGCTTTCATGTCGATATGGTTTTTTGAAGAGCAAAAACATTCTCTGGTGCTGATGGAGTACCTCAAACGCTTCCGGCCCGAATTGGCACCGACTGAAAAGGAATTACACGAGGTGCGATTTGAATTTGAGCCCGCACCGCCGCTTGAAACTTTGATGCTGCACTTTTGCGGCGAGATTCGGTTGAACCACTGGTACCGCCGAGCCAGCGAATGGCATACCGAGCCGGTCATCAAAAAAATTTACACTCAGCTCAGCCAGGACGAGGCACGCCACGGTGGCGCGTATCTGCGCTACATGAAACGCGCCATCAACAATGTGGGCAACGATGCACGCGCCGCATTTACCAAAGTCGGCGTGTTGATGGCCAGTGCCCGCCGTACTGCGCAGGCACTACACCCGACCAATCTGCATGTCAATAAAACCCTGTTTCCGCGTGACACCATTCAGTCGCGCTTGCCCAACCCTGATTGGCTGGAGCATTGGCTGGACAAGCAGATCAATTTCGATGCGGTCTGGGAAGGCAAGGTGGTAGAGCGCATCTTGCACAACATGAGCCTTTTAATGAACCAGAGCTTTAAGACTGTGCAAGAGCTCAATCGGTACCGAAAGGAACTGGGTCGTGAAATAGCGGGTGCTATTACGGTTGCGCCCGCACTTGAAAACAAACCGCTAACCGCGTGAGCGTCTCTGGTTTACTGGTCAAGCTGGTTTCGCGCGATGAGGCTTTGGCGCGCGTGGCTGAGTTGCCCCGACCTGTCATATTCACCAATGGTGTTTTTGATGTGTTGCACAGAGGTCATGTTACATATCTGGAACAGGCACGGGCACTGGGAGGCAGCCTGGTGGTGGCACTCAATACCGATGCGTCAAGCAAGCGATTGAACAAAGGCGACGGCAGGCCACTCAACAAAGAGCTGGATCGTGCGGTAGTGATGGCGGCATTGGAATCGGTCAGCATGGTCACCTGGTTTGATGAAGACACACCGTTAAAACTGATTACCCAGCTCAAGCCGGATGTGCTGGTCAAAGGCGGCGACTATGACATGCGCCAGTTACCTGAGACTGCAGTGGTCGAAGCCTACGGTGGCCGAGCTGTAGCCATCGGTTTTGTCGCGGGCTATTCGACAACCGCTCTGGTCACAAAAATTCGGTCTGCCCCTTAACCCGAGTTAGCACGGCTTGGCAATTAGCACTGCGTTGGAACCACCAAACGCAAAAGAATTGGACATTGTTGCCCGGAGGTTTTTCACGCTGCGTGCCTGCAAAGGGATGTAGTCAAGGTCGCAGCGTTCATCAGGCGTACGCAAAAAAGCGGTGGGTGGTAGTTGTCCTGAACGCAGACTCATCAGGCTGGCTACAAACTCCATTGCGCCAGCAGCGCCCATGGCATGGCCATGCACGGCTTTGGTCGAGCTGATGGGCAAGCTGCTTGCCAGGTCATCAAATACAAGTTTGATGGCACTGGTTTCGACCACATCACCCACCTCAGTAGCCGTGCCGTGTGCATTCAGATACCCGATGTCGCTGGCGTTCAAGCCTGCATCGGTCAATGCCAAAGACATGGCATGAGCCTGACCTTGCGCCTCAGGCTGGGTAAGGTGGTGCGCGTCGGTGGTAGATGCATAGCCTGCCAGCTCGGCCAAGATATTGGCACCCCTGCGCGTGGCCGTATCCCAGTCTTCAAGCACCAGCATCGCCGAGCCTTCCGATAGCACCAAACCTGAACGGTCCTTCGAAAACGGCCTGCATGACGCATCAACCCCGTCGGCGTGTGGCTTGGCCAGCGTGTGCATCGCCTGCCAGGCCTTGATGCTGCCTTTGGTCAGCAAGGCATCCGATCCGCCCACCAGCATCGCATCGGCATAGCCGTGGCGTATCTGGCGGAAAGCATCACCTATTGCAGTGGCCGATGAAGCACAGGCATTGGAAATTGTGCCGCTCGGCCCTTTCAAGCCAAATTCCATTGACAGGTGCGCTGCGGTTGCGTTGTTCATGGCAAGTACCACTGTCATGGGGCGCAACCTGCTAACTTTTTGTTCAAGCAGTGCATAGTAAGCCGCCTCAAGCGATGTGCTGCCGCCGCTGCCTGTGCCGACTGCTACGCCAAAGCGTTCGGGCTGCAAACCTGTCAGATCAATGCCCAAACCCGCTTGCGCCATCGCCTCACGCGCAGCCACCAGTGCAAACTGGCTGACGCGATCCATCGTCAGGAGTTTGGCTTTTGAAAAGTGCTCATCGGCATGAAAATCAATAGACCCCATGAGTACTTGCTCAGGCCCAGTTGGGAAGTTAACTTCGCAGGAGCGTATGCCGGATCGCGCTGCAAGTAGAGCTTCAAAAAAAGCCGTGGCTTGCAAGCCAACTGGAGAAACAATACCCCAACCAGTGACGGCAACACGGCGCATTGGGGACAACTCAGGCAGCTCCCGACGGATTTCCCGGCGGGTTTTTGGGCATCAAGGGTTCTATCAGTTTCAGCATCTCGTCAAGCGTGCGGGGTGGATTGGCCTGATCAGGGATCTGGATGTGAAACTTGTCTTCAATCTGGAACAAAAACTCGATCACGGCCAGTGAGTCCAGCCCAAGACTTTCCAGCGTGGCACCCGGCAACAACTTTTCTTCGGAAATTCCGAAGGTTTCAGCAAAAAGATTAATCAGATCGGTATTCATCACATCAAAACCCACAGTGCCTTCACATGGCACTAAGTCAACCTGTTAGCTTAACATTTCTTTACACCCATTCGATGGCACAACCATCCGTTACACACGCCTTTTCACGGTGTGTACATTTGTTTGACAGCGTCCGACAAGCTGAATGTGCCCAGCAAATCACCCAAATAACTGATAGGTACTGGCGCGACAGCAAGTTCGCCAATTTCGGCCTTTAATCTTGCATTACTGAACACGGCATCGGCTGTCAAAAAAGGTAAGTACGGTTGCAAAGCCGCAAACATCCAGCGCTGACGGGCAAAACTCGGCACGGGCACATAGTCCTGGCCCCGCATCACCAGTTTTTTTATACCGGGCATGGTCAGCGCCAATTCATCGGCTAGCGCTTGAAACGTCATGGATGCCTCGCCCGTTGACACGTGGTAGCAATCAT
>JAYVEE010000266.1:0-3442 GCA_043749005.1 Polaromonas sp.
ATGCGATGTGCTTGCAAGAACTCAAACTGACCGACGATAAATTTCCGTTTGATGCGCTTAAGGCAGCAGGCTACTACAGCGCTGTATTTGGACAAAAAAGCTATAACGGCGTGGCGATTTTGAGCCGTACCCCGCCGAGTAATGTCGTGAAAAACATCGTCGGTTTTGCAGACGAGCAGTCCCGCGTGATTGCCGCAACACTGGACACACCGCAAGGCGCGCTACGTGTGGTCAACGGCTACTTCGTTAACGGCCAGGAACCGGGCAGTGAAAAGTTTGCCTACAAAATGAGATGGCTGGATGGCCTGAATGCAATGCTCAAACAAGAGCTGGCCATCCATTCACGGTTGGTGCTGCTGGGCGATTTCAACATTACCGTCGACGACCGCGACACCTACGACGCAGAAGGTTTGCGCGAAACCATTCATCACACCACCGAGGAACGCCAGCATTTCCAGGGCCTGATCGATTTGGAATTGACAGATGCCTTCAGGATGTTTGAGCAACCCGATAAAAGCTATTCATGGTGGGATTACCGTGAGTTCGCATTCCGCCGCAATCGGGGTTTGTTGATTGACCGTATTCTGGTCAGTCAGGCGCTCAAACCGCTCGTAACCAGCTGCGTGATTGATAAAGCACCCCGTAAAAACGAACGTCCCAGTGACCACACGCCAGTCATTGTCACGCTCGCCTGATCAGGTCGTCAGCAGCCCTGTATTCGCGGTAACCCAGGGTAGTCGCACAAAGGTCTTGTTCTGCCCGGCATACCTGCAGTGTCCGCCAAGGTTTGCGGCGGTCGTGCAATACCTTTTTCAACCCGGTTTTACAGTGCGATCAGTCAGTTCCAGGCTGCATTAAAAATACTGCTTTTAGCGTGACCATGACCCGGAATTTCATACTGCAGCGCAAAGCTAATTTACCTGGATGTCATTCCAGATTCAGCTCCTGAATCTTGCGTGTGATCGTATTGCGACCAATGCCCAGCTTGTGTGCCGCCTCAATGCGCCTGCCGCGCGTGTTTTGCAGAGCAGTTTGGATCAGCTTTGACTCAAACCGGCGGCTGAGGATATCCCACACGTCTGTACTACCGGTAGCCAGTAGGGCTTGGGTTTCAGCTTCCAGGTCTGCCTCCCAGTTGTAAGGGCCTTTGGCGTGAACTGACATCAGCTCGGGCGCTGGCGGGGTCATGACACGCTCAATGGTCGCATCAGGAACATCCGCGACAGCCGCCGCAGGTTGCGGCGGCAGCGCCGTATTAATCAACTCACGCGTTGCACCCAGCACCTCGGGTGGCAAATCTTTTGTTTCAATCACTTGCGCTGGTGCCATCACCGTGAGCCAGTGGCAAATGTTCTCCAACTGGCGCACGTTGCCCGGAAAACCGAACTTGCTCAGTTGCTGTAAAGCGGCATCAGAAATGCGCTTGTGCTCAACCCCCAGCTGTTTGGCGCTTTGCTGCAAGAAATGCCGGGTCAGGGCAAACACGTCCTCACGCCGCTCGCGGAGCGCTGGCAAGCGCAGGCGAATCACGTTCAGGCGGTGGTACAGATCCTCGCGGAACACGCCATCTTTGACGCGTTGCTCCAGGTCCTGGTGCGTGGCCGCAATCACACGCGGACTGGCTTTGATGGCGTTGTGCCCACCGACGCGATAAAAGTGTCCGTCGCTGAGCACCCGCAGCAAGCGGGTTTGCAAATCGAACGGCATGTCGCCAATCTCGTCTAAAAAGAGCGTACCGCCTTCGGCTTGTTCAAACCGGCCACGGCGCATGGTTTGCGCGCCCGTGAAAGCGCCACGCTCGTGGCCAAACAGTTCACTCTCCAGTAAATCTTTCGGGATTGCTGCGGTATTAATAGCAATAAACGGCCCATTGGCACGGCTTGAATGCTTGTGCAATGCTTTGGCCACCAGCTCTTTGCCAGAACCTGATTCGCCGGTGATCATGACTGTCACATTGCTCTGGCTCAGGCGGCCAATGGCGCGAAACACATCTTGCATGGCGGGTGCCTGGCCGAGCATTTCAGGCGCGGCGGCCATGCGCTCTTCAGCAACTTCTTCACGCTGGCTTTCTTCTACTGCACGTCGAATTAGCTCAACGGCCTTGGGCAAGTCAAACGGCTTTGGCAAATACTCAAACGCACCGCCCTGGAACGCTGACACTGCACTGTCCAGGTCAGAAAACGCCGTCATGATGATGACGGGCAAGCCGGGCAGTTTTTGTTTGACTTTTTCCAGCAGATCCAGACCGGAGCCACCGGGCATGCGGATATCGCTCACCAGAATTTGCGGGCCTTCGTCATCGCCTGCGTTTTCAAGGGCGGCCAGCACCTCGCGCGGGTTGGTAAAGCTGCGGGTCGGCAGGTCTTCACGCAGTAATGCTTTTTCCAGAACGAAGCGAATCGACTGGTCATCATCAACAATCCAGATGGGCTTCATGCTGCTTTATCCCTTTGGAGTTCATCCAATATATGTGCCGGAGAAAATTACTTGACGCCAGACATCACAGCTTCGCCTCAAGGAAGCGGTATTAAGAGCTTAAAATCTGTACGCCCCGGGACACTGTCGCACTCAATCAAGCCGTGGTGTTGCTGAACAAAGGTTTGCGCCAATGTCAGCCCCAAGCCTGAACCTCCTTCGCGCCCCGATATCAGCGGGTAGAAAATTCGGTCTTTTAAAGAGTCCGGCACGCCCGGTCCATTGTCAATGACATGCAATTCCAATGCCAAGCGGTAGCGCTGCTTGCCGAATGTGACTTGCCGGGCGATACGGGTCTTGAAAGTGATGTGCGCATTACCTGCTGCAATGCGTTCATTCAGAGCCTGAGCTGCGTTGTGGGCAATGTTGATCACGGCTTGGATCAGCTGCTCGCGATCGCCTCGAAAATCAGGAATCGAAACATCGTAGTCCCGGCTGAAGCGCAAGCCTTTTGGAAACTCGGCCAGTATGAGTGACCGCACGCGTTCGCATACCTCGTGAATGTTCACGTCGCCTACCAGGTGGGGCCTGCGGTGCGGAGCCAGCAGGCGGTCTACCAGCGACTGCAGACGGTCTGCTTCATGAATGATGACCTGGGTGTACTCCGTCAGTGACTTGTCGATGTCCATTTGCAACAGCTGGGCGGCCCCACGAATGCCACCCAGTGGGTTTTTGATCTCGTGCGCGAGGTTACGGATCAGTTCCTTGTTGGCCTGAGCCTGATCCATCAGACGCTCTTCGCGATCTTGTTTGGCTTGCTGCTCCAGCGGGAGCAGCTCAATAATTGCTTCGCCCGGTGTGTCGGTTTGCGCTACCACGACATGTACCGGCATCGGGTCATGACCCAGGCGGTTGAGCCAGGCGTCATAACGCAACGCGGCAAACTCATTACTGCCTGCACCGACCAGCGCATTTTGCAAAATATGCGGCTCAGTAAAACAGTCAGGCAACTGCGAACCTTCAATCG
>JAYVEE010000267.1:0-3434 GCA_043749005.1 Polaromonas sp.
CTGTTCAGTGGCAAAACTGGCCAGCACCTGGCCCTTGGTCACCCGATCGCCAACATTGACCTTGACATCAATCAGCCGCAGTCCATTGGCCTCGCTGCCAATAATGGCTTCCTGCCAGGCTACCACCGTGCCGTTGGCAGGCAGCTTGAGCGGCAAACTGCTTTGCACGGGCTGCACCGTGGTAACCGTCAGGGCCGCTTTGGCTGGTGCTGCCTTTTTATCGTCAGCAGCCTTTATTTGGGAAGAAAAAAGAACTACAACGCCCAATATCAAGGCGCAAACAGCTACTAAAAGAATAGCGTTTTGCTTGTTGTTGAGAAAGTTCATGCGTTTCATGTTTTGAGAATTTTTAATATCGTCAGAAATTGGCGGTTACCAGTCAGGTAAAAAAGCTTCAGGAATGCCAAAGATCATTGGCGTGGGGTGTGGTGCCGTCATGCTCCAGCCGCCGCCAAGTGCTTTGTAAAGCGCAATCCAGGCATTCCTGCGCTCGCGCTCCAGCAACACCACCGCGCTTTGCGCCGCCAGCAAAACCCGGCGCGCTTCTTCCAGCTCGACCAGGCTGGCCAAACCGGCTTTGTAGCGCGCCTCGGTACCCGCAAACGATGCCCGGTACCCTTCGGCGGCAACCAGTGTGTCACTGCCCCGGTCACTCGTGCTTTGCAAAGTGACCAAGGCTTCTTCAACCTCACGCACCGCCTGACGCGCCACGCCGCGGTACTTGCCAGCGGCTTCTTCATAGCGCGCTTTGGCTGCATCGACATTGGCGTCTGCCGCCCCGCCATCAAACAGCGGCACAGTGAGTGCCACCGGGCCGATAGACCAGGTGTTAAAGCGCTGCGACACAACCCGTGAATCAAACCGGTTGGCAGCAATGTTGCCGCCAATGCTCAAGCGCGGGTAGCGCTGGGCCCGGGCGCTGCCGACTTCAAAACTGGCAGCATTCAGTTCACGCGCTGCACTGTACATATCGGGCCGCTGGCCCAGCACCTCCGCCGGCACGGTTGAAATCTTGGTCATGCCTTGCTGAGCCGGTGCTACTGGCGACTGGACCAGCTTTTGCCGCAAGTCTGGCTCGTTCCACCCTGTCAGCGCTGTCAATGCCTTCACGTTCACATCACATTCAGCCCGCTGCTGGGTGATGCGGCTGTTGCCTTCAGCTGCTGTGGCGCGCGCCAGGGCGGCGGTGGCTGGTGCGCCAAAACCGGCTTTTGCCAGCAAATCAGTCAGGCGGCTGGTTTCAAACCGCGACGCGGCGTCAGCGCTGGTCACTGTCAGCAACTGCTCACAGGCGCGCAAGCCGTAATACTGGCTGGCCACTTCAGCGGCCACCAGTATCCGCGCCTCATGCCACCGGGCCTCGCTGCCCAGAAGCCGTTCGCTATCAGCGTTCAAACTCGCCTCGTTTTGCCCAAACAGGTCAATCTCCCAACTGGTTTGCAGGCCCAACTGGCTGGCGTTGCTGACCGGTGCTGTCGTGGTGCGGCTCAATGACGCAGATCTGCTTCGGCTGAAATTGCCAAAAGCGTCCAGCACAGGCAGCAAGGCCGCCGCCGATGCGGTGCGCGCCGCCTGCGCCTGCTGAATATTGGAGCGCGCCGTGATGACCGATGGGCTAACGACCTGCGCCGCGCTGATCATGTCAACAAGCAATGTGTCGTTTTGTTGCTGCCACCACTGCGACAAACTGGTCAGGCTGCCGTTGTGCGGCAAGCGGTTGGCGGGGGCTATCGAAACGTTTGCAACGCTGGCAGAAACAGCTTTTGGCAGCGTGGCATACCACTGCGGCGGAGCAGCGACCACCACTGTTGGGGGCGGTGCATTGGCGGCGCAACCACTTAAAACCAGAGCGATGCCCAGCCAGAAGATGGCAAAAAACCCGCGTCTGCCGAGCCTGTCTGGAGTTCTCATGAAAAAATAATTCCAAGCTTGAAATTGGATAAACCGTCATTTTGCGGGTTTTCCGCCACTTGCTAACGCAATAACCCGAAATCGGCACGGGCTTGGGCCAACATGTTGTTAAAAAACAGCCGTCCACAAAGCCATGACAGCGCCACGTTCTGTCTCCAGCATGCCAGGCGCAACTTGCGTTGGCGCTTCATTCAAACGCGCCTGGTGCTGTATGCGCCGCAGCGTCCGGTAAGCCTTGGCCGCAGCTTCGCCTACGTCTGGCGGCAGCAAACCTTCAGCTTCAGCACGTTGCAACAACGCAATGTTGCCCACGTTGGCAACCAGCGCAGGATGCTGCGCAGATTGCGACAGTACCAAGTACTGCACGGCAAACTCGGCATCGACCATGCCCCCCCGACTGTGCTTGACATCAAATACATCCCCTTTGATCGGGTGTGCGCTTCGAACCTTGTTGCGCATGGTGGTGATTTCAGAGCGCAGCAGTTCTGCATCGCGCGGGGCAGTGATGACACCTTCACGGATCTTTTCAAACTGCACATGTAAACACTCGCCACCCAAGATAAATCTGGCCCTTGTCATGGCCTGGTGCTCCCACGTCCACGCGGTGTTGCTGCCGCGCTGCTGCTGATATTTGGCGTAGGCGGCAAAACTCGTCACCAGCATGCCTGAGTTGCCGTTAGGCCTGAGTGCCGTGTCAACCTCAAACAAATCGCCTTCACTGGTTTTAATGGTCAACCAGGTAATGAGCTTGCGCACCAGCAGCGCATACACCTCGCTGGCTTGCTCGTGCTCGTCTTCGTACACAAAAACGATGTCCAGATCACTGCCATAACCCAGTTCCTTGCCGCCCAGCTTGCCGTAGGCAATGATGGCCAGTTGCGGTTGTTCGCGGTGTTTGTTTTTTAGCCGTTGCCAGCACCAGGCCAGCGATATGGCCAGCGTGGTTTCAGCCAGCGCACTCAGGTCATCGGCAACCTGCTCAACACTGAGCACGCCTTCCACATCACGCGCCAGCGTCCTGAAAACTTCGGCATGATGCGCCCGGCGCAGCAGGTTTAAACAGGTTTCCTCATCATCCTCGCGGGTGATTTGCAGCGATGTCAAGCGGGCATTGAGTTCTTGCGAATAAGCTGCACCATCAAAACGTTCATGTAGCATGGCATCACTGGCCAGCTCGTCAATCACGCCGGGGTGCAGCAGCAAATAGCGGGCAGGCCATTTGGCCGCACCCAAAAGCCTCAAGAGCCGCTGGTGTACTTGAGGACGCTCTAGCAGCAGCGCCAGATAAGTCTCCCTGCGCAGCAGCGGCTCGATCCAGTCGACGATACGCAGGGCAGCTTCTTCAGTCACGCTGCCCTCGCTTAACCACAAGGCGGTGCGCTGCACCAGCTGGCTCAAGCGGGCCCGTGATTCATCGCGTAGCGCCAACACTTTGGGATGGGTGCGCCATAACTGCAATCGCGCCCTGAACTGCTTTGGCCACTGGCTGGACAAATGCTCCAGCAAATCGTCGAGTGCAGGTG
>JAYVEE010000268.1:0-3424 GCA_043749005.1 Polaromonas sp.
CTGCGCAGGCTAATTCAGGTCCGCAATTTTTAATGCCAGAGAGCTTGAGGGGTTACCTGCCCGGTCAACGCTATTTCCAGACTGCGCTCAAAGATCGTCAACTCATCATCATGGCAGCGACGGTTCAGCACACCGGCACCTTCAACATCAATGCAACGGCAGAAAACTGGAAGCCGTTTACCTCAACCCAGCAAGTCATCACCAATCGCCCCGGTTTTGCAGCGCATATTCACGATGCGTATATTGCTGGCTAAGGTATCTTAAAAGTTGCTGTTTTGGGATTCATACCAGTTGCCAATCAGCCTGAAACTGCTGATCTGTCCAAAGGAGAATTTATGCGGTTTTGCGCAGAAGCGCCCTGGTACCTGACAGCCTTGTTGCCGTCACAAGGTGTGGTTTGTCGAGCCGTTGATGGCCAGTCAGCGGACGCTGCTTTTACCGACGCGGGCATCACTGTCAGCTTGCACTTTGGTTTTGATGCCGACGGTTTGATAACTACCGTGTTTGCTGCTGAGAGAGGGCGCCTGGTAGGCGAAAAAACAACTCAAGCGCCATGGCTGGCATGCTATTCAAATTGCGTAGTGCACAGCGGCATGGTTGTACCCCTTCAAGGCGAAGTTGCCTGGGTTTTGCCGGAAGGCATCAAAACTTATTACCGCGGCTTGATGACAACTGCCAGCTGCGAATTTTCAGTGCCACCAGATAGGAATCCCAAATCATGATCAGGCTCTTATGGGTGGCTAAAAATCTAAACAAAAAGCATCTTGTACTGCTCCCGCAGCAAGTTCTTTTGCACCTTGCCCATGGTGTTGCGCGGCAGCTCTACCACCACATAACATTGCTTGGGAATTTTGAAATTGGCCAGCTTTGATTTGAGTGCGGTGATGATGGCTTCAGACTTTAATGTCGCACCGGCTTTGGCAATGACCACCGCCACGCCTACCTCGCCGAAGTCCGGGTGTGGCGCGCCGACCAGTGCGCTTTCGAGCACGCCAGGCAGTTCATTGATGTAACCTTCAATTTCTGCCGGATAAACGTTATAGCCGCCACTGATGATGAGGTCCTTGCTGCGGCCCACAATGGTGATGTAGGCGCGCTCGTCAATCTTGCCGACGTCACCGGTTTTAAAAAACCCGTCAGCGGTAAATTCTTCTTTTGTTTTTTCGGGCATGCGCCAATAGCCTTCGAAAACATTGGGGCCTTTGACCTGAATGCCGCCGATCTCGTTGATACCCAGTGCCCTGCCATCGTCGTCCTGCACACGCAGATCCACGCCCGGCAGCGCAAAACCCACCGTGCCACCCCGGCGATCATTCTTGGTCGTGTCGTAAGGATTGGACGTCAGCATTGCAGTCTCGCTCATGCCGTAGCGTTCGAGAATCGTGTGGCCTGTGCGCGTTTGCCATTCGTTAAAGGTTTCTATCAGCAGCGGTGCAGAGCCCGCCACAAACAAGCGCATATTACGCACAGAGTTTTTGTCCAGCCCGGCATCGTTCAGCAGTCGTACATACAAAGTCGGTACGCCCATGAAGACGGTTGCCTCGGGCATTTTTCTGATGACGAACTTTGGGTCAAACCTGGCGCACCAGATCATCTTGCTGCCGTTGATCAATGCGCCATGCAGGGCAACAAACAGCCCGTGTACGTGGAAGATAGGCAGTGCATGAATGAGCACGTCTCCCGGCTTCCAGCCCCAGTAGTCTTTCAGCACTTGCGCGTTGCTTAGCATATTGCCGTGCGTCAGCATCGCGCCCTTGCTGCGGCCAGTGGTGCCACTCGTGTACAAAATGGCGGCCAGGTCATCAGCTTGGGTCTGCGCTACGGTGTGCTGGTCACTGCAATGCGCAGCACGGTCCAGCAGTGACCCCGTGCGGTCATCATCGAGCGTGAAAACGTTTTGCGTGCCAGCCTTGAAGGCAATTTTGCTGACCCAGCCAAAGTTCTTGCTGCTGCACACCACTACGGCAGGCTCGGCATTGCCGATGAAATACTCAATCTCGGCGCTTTGATAAGCCGTATTGAGCGGCAAAAACACATAGCCGGCGCGCAGCGTGGCCAAGTAGAGCAACATGGCTTCGACTGATTTCTCAACCTGTACCGCAATGCGGCTGCCTGCAGGCAGCTTGAGCGACACCAGCAAGTTGGCCAGCATGGCGGTGGCACGCTCCATATCGCGCCAAGAGTAGTTCAAACCTGTGTCGGTTTCAACCGCCGTGGCGCTCAAATCAGCGGGAAAGGCAGCGCGCAATGCGGTAAAAAGATTCTTGTTCTTCATCACTTCAATTCAATCAAGTTTGGCACCAGAAGCCTTAACCACAGCCGCCCAGCGCTTTATTTCACTGTTGACAAAAGCGCCAAACTGCACAGGTGTAAGGTTGCCGAACTCGGCACCGTTGCTGGTCCAGACAGCTTTCAGTTCATCAGAAGTTGCGGCTTTGCGCAGCTCTTCAACAATACGGGTCTGCACATCTGCTGGCGTGCCCTTGGGTGCCCACATGCCGTACCAAGTGGTAACGGTGTAGTCTGGCAAACCAAGCTCCGCCGCACAGGGGACATCAGGAAAAGCCGGATTGCGTTTGGAGCCAGACACCATCAGCGCCTTGACGCGACCACCCTTGATGTGAGCGCTGGATGAACCCAGGCCATCAAACATCATGTCGACCTGCCCACCCACCAGGTCACGCAGAGACGGGCCTGCGCCAGTGTATGGAATGTGGGTGATAAAAGTTTTGGTCTGCTGCTTGAACAGCTCGCCTGCCAGATGATGCGAGGTACCCGCACCAGCAGAGCCATAGTTGTACTTGGCAGGCGCTTTGCGCACCGCCTCCAGAAATTCCTTGAAATTCTTTTGTGGCATGTTTTTCGGGTTGACGACCAACACCTGTGGCACGTTGGCCATCAACGCCAGCGGGACAAAATCTTTTTCCAGGTCGTAGTCAAGTTTGGGGTACATCGAAGGTGCAATGGAATGGTGCACCGCGCCCATGAAGAGTGTGTAGCCATCAGGCGCTGCCTTGGCTGCAATGCTGGCCCCCAGCGTGCCGCCAGCACCGCCCCGGTTGTCAATGATCATCGACTTGCCTGATATTTTGACAAACTGTGCAGACAGTGGCCGTGCAAATGCGTCGGTGCCACCGCCCGCGGGAAAGGGGACGATGACATTGACGGGCTTGGCAGGCCAGGCCGACTGTGCGTAGCTTCCGAGGGTCAGCATGGCCGAGCGAGCCGCCACCGCACGCAGTGCATTGCGGCGCGAACTTATGTGTTGAAAATTAAAAGTCACGCATGTCTCCAGTTTTGGTCTTTCAAAGGGTCATTGGGATGATAAATAGGAATTTATTTTGGCGACGCGCTGGATAAAACGGCGCTGGACTCAGCGGATTTGATCAGTGCTTCGGCATCGACTTGTAGCAAAAAGCCTTGC
>JAYVEE010000269.1:0-3413 GCA_043749005.1 Polaromonas sp.
ACCTGGTATGGATTTACAACCCTTTGGGTGAATCGTCAAGGGCTGCCGTATGAAACTATCGGTCCCAAGCCGACTTACACGGGCAGTGATTTATCTAGAGTTTGTGAAATTCTTGAATTGAATTGAGCCGAACTTTGCTGCATCTAAATGCCTGACCAGCATTTTTTTGTTGGAAAAATTTGCTTAAGTCGCCAAAACTATCATCAGGGTTTTTGCAGCCACTACCTACAAGTTTTTGACATCATAGGAGCCGAATACTTCTTGCGCTGTGCGGGTTTCCGGCAGGATGTAAACAATAGCGCTGGTACCGGTGAATGCATGGTTGACGAGCAGGTCATAAAACTTTAGCGGCACATTGATGCAGCCGTACGAGATGCGGTTGTCATCCGGACTCGGACTGTTTAAACGCTGACTGCGTCTTTCCGGCGGGTGCGCCTTTGACTACTGGGTGCTATAGAACGGCGCTGTCGAAATCTACCCATAGCATCTCCCTCCCATTCACATCCCGGTCCCGTGAAGCTACGAAACGGCCCGCTGGTGTGATACGTTAATCAGGGCGGATACTGGAAAGCTTGCGCAGGTCGATGCTTGGCGCGGAATCGTCACCGCGTGCCAAACCGAGCAGCGCAGGCGCTGTACCTTGCAACTGGCATCTTGCGTCAAATATCATCTCCCTGGCGTGCACCTTTTCGATGATCATGAAAGGCATGCCCTGATCGTCAGAAGAGTCGACTACCCAGTTGGCGATGTGTAGTGCCAAGGGGGAAGAGACGTTCTCTTTTCCGAAGCTGGCGTGTCGGGTTTTGCCTCTGGGGCAGGAAGGGTGAGAGAAGACACCGCTACTTCGCACGCCCGTACTCGGCTTAGATACAACGCCCGCTAATACCAGCCAAGCGCACAGAAAGCCCAGCCAGGAAGCTCGTGCCCGGCGTGCAGCGGATGACTAGATCATCGCCCGTTGCTGCCAGTCATTGCGCAAGGTAGGCATATACATCAGTTACGCGCGGGTTTAGGCACATATCGCGGCGCGACGTAGGGTGGCGGTGGCGAGATAAATGGTATGGGGGCTGGGGGTACCACCTCTTCTTCTTTGATTGCAAAAAATACATTGCCAGTATCGGAAGCGAAGGTCGGCATCAGCCCGGGTTGGTACAACGCAAAAGTTGCTAAAGCTGGTGCTGCTATCACGGTGTACGGGAGTGTTGCACTGACACCCGGAACGACACCGGGGATAGCTGGTGCCGGTGCTGGTACTACTGGTGCTGGTGCAGTGATATTCGCGGTTGTTTTCCCAACAATAGGCGCGCAGCAAGTAACCGGGAGGGCAAAGTTATTCCCAGAGCTGCCAACCGTGGTGGGCACGATTGGCCCCTGCGTCAGGAAAAAGCCGGTATAGCTGACCGTCTTGCCCACTCCTACGGCTGCGGTATCAAAATTGGCAACACCACCAGCGGTATTCAAAGTGACGCCTAAAGGCGAGCCCTTCAACCCGGTGAAGGTCGCCGCGGTCGTGCCGTCAGCCACCTTGGTCGCCCCGTCCGGGAACACCAGCATGTATTGCGTGATCGGACCGCCGGTACCGGTGAAGAAAGTAAAATAATTTGTCGGCGTCAAGTACGAGCTCGGATTGTAAAAAATGTTGGTCGGTGTAACGCCAGCCGGCCCTGTGGTGGTTATGTAAGTGTTACCTGGCGCGGTGCTGGTAAAATTCAAGGTGCCACCCGCGGCACCTGGCCCAGTACCCGAGGTGCCGGCAATCAGTGTCAAACCGCGCGGCGTAACCGGACCAGTGGGGGGGGAGGAGGCGGCGACGCTACCGGACAGTGTAATAAGTGCCGCCCCATCTAACGTGTTGCCCAGGTTGATATCGTTTGCGGCACATATTTCGATATTGCCGCTGGTTGTCGTAATGCCCGTCAGGCTTTTATTCGGAAGCGCACCAGTGTTAGCCGACCGTACGATATTGACATCGCGACCCGCGCTTAATAATAAATTGCCGCCTTGGTTGGGGGTGGCGGCAGTGCCTGTTGTCGTAATCGTCGCGTTTACATTGATGTCCCGCCCACAACATACCACCAGATTGCCGTTCGTGGCAGTGATGGCTGCGTTGACATTCACATCTCTTGCGGCTAGCAAGGTCAGGGTAGTGGGGGTCAAACCGGTCCTGACCCAGGTGATCGGATCTTGGACAGTGATATCGCCAAACCCGTTTCCGGTACTCGTTGTGGTGATAGTGATGTCGGTACCCGTGGCTCCTGTGAGGGCTGCACTGAGTTGAGTGGAACTTATATTGGACGTTTGCGCTCCAGCTGCCGGAGTAAAGACACCGCCGGCGAATGTCCCGTTTTGGCCCGCTCCCCCCCCTGTGAGCGAGATCGTCACATCAGTAGGGTCAAGCAGCCACATACCGGCTTTACCAATCGGCGCACTGGCATTGACCCTGATGCTTTCAACGTCCAGCCAATGGGCAGAGGTTTCAATCAGGCCGCCGTTGCCGCCCTGAGCTCCGCCGCGCGCTGTGATGGCCCCGTAAGCGCGCGTCGTTTCGTTTGCCCATACTATGGCTGTGCCTCCCTTGCCGTTGGTGAGAGCGTCAACATTAATCGTCGAGTCTGCGCTCATGTAAGTAGCAGAGGCATTTTGGACGGCAGCGTTATTGCCCTGATAGCCGCCGCCGACGAGTACCGTTCCGCCGCCTGCGTCGCCCGACGCATTGATCTGCGCGCCAAACAGGCCGACGTGATGGCCGGTAGCCGTGATGTTGCCACCGGTTTGCCCCGCGCCCGTGCCGGAAGCGTCCAGCGTGCCGCCGACGCTGACAGTGCCGGTTTGCATGTCGCCCAACAGAAAAATCGCGCCGTTGCTAGTACCAATCGTTTGAGCTTGTATGTCGCCGGTGTTGTTTACCACGGTGTTCAGCAGGTTGCCAGCTGCTTGGGCAGTCAACAATACGCGCCCGCCGTCGGCTCGTATCATTCCGCCGTTTTCAATCAGTGCGTTTACCGCACCTTGCGAGATGGATAAATTCAACAAACCATCCCCGCTTATATCCATGGTAATGGCATTGCCGGCAGCCAGCGCTACTGTGCCCATCCTGGCGGAAATAACGCCCTGATTGCTGACACTTTTGCCCATCAACGCGACATAACCGCCGTCAGCCGCATTAATATTGCCCTGATTAACGACCGTGCCGTTACCTGCATCGGTGAAGGCATATCGGCCTGCCATGAAGTTGGCATCGGTGATACTCAAAGTTGAAGCCACCAGGCCTCCAACATTAACCGATGCGCCGCTGCCAAACAAAATGCCGTTCGGGTTCAGCAAAAACACCTTGCCGTTTGCAGTCAGATTACCAAGAATGCTGGACGGATCGCTTCCCAACACACGGTTCAAAGCTACTGAGTTGCTACCTG
>JAYVEE010000270.1:0-3400 GCA_043749005.1 Polaromonas sp.
GCAATCGCGCAATTAAAAGCCCACAGGTTAAAACGCGAAGCCAAAATCATGACCGTGATGCAAGCCCTGCCAGATGGCACGCTGGACGATTGGGTGCCCTTCGCCTATGACGATGTAGACGAGCGTATCTGGCCGGTGGCCAAGCGGTCTTTACTGGCACATGTGGAGCGGATACGCGGGATTGAAAATATGGCGTGAACCGCGATCCACATCAAGCCAGCGACTGATGCCGCCGCGTTTCTGGCCGTTGGCCGGGGTTTTGTCACCGATTTTTTTGCCATACCTACTGCGTGAAAAATCGTTCACGCGCAGCCTCCGTGATAGCCGCGACACACGGGTGGGTAATGCGTCGCTCAACCGATACGGCAAAAAAATGTTCCATGATTTCGTCTGTGCGCCCAATTACTTCCACCCCATATTGCGTGATCGTCTCGGCCTCCAGAACGCTGGCCGACATGAATACACCGCGCCCTTCGCGTCCGAAGGTTTTCATCAACGTGCCATCGTCAAATTCCCCAACAATGTGCGGACGAATCTGGTGCTTGGCCAACCAGCCTTCCAGCGGTTTGCGTATGAACGCAGACGCTCCCATGATCAGCATGGGGGCCGCATGCAGGCACTTGGGAAATCTTCCTTGAAGCGACGCTCTAAGTGCTGACGTGCAAAAAAAACTCATCGGCGTGCTGCCCAAGGCGTGGTTAAAAGCCTTGATATTAAAACGCTGGGTGAGCGGCTCTTCAGCCAACACCAGATCGAGTCGGCCAAGGCCTAATTGAGCCAGCAGGTCGGGAAACTTTCCTTCGCTGCAAACCAGCCGGACCGGTTGCGGCAGGGCGGACGTGGGTTCAAGCAGCCGGTACACCACCGACTTTGCAACTGACTCCGCCACGCCAACCCGAAACTCCAGAACACTCAGCTTGCCTTGCTCTTGCCGGAGGGCACTTTCCATTTCTGCGCCCAACGCAAATATTTTCTCGGCGTAGCCAAGCGCAAGCCGCCCATCGTCGGTCAGCTCCAGCTGGCGACCCACTTTTCGAAACAGCTGAAGCCCGAGCGAAGACTCCAGAAGCTTGATTTGTTCTGACAGTGTTTGCGGTGTGGTGTGCAGTTGCTCACCTGCACGCACAATGCCTCCCGCTTTTGCGGCAACCCAAAAATAATGCAAGTGCTTGAAGTTCATGCTTTGGCCTTTTGCGGTGACTTGAAAAAAGCACCGGTGTCAATCGATCGTATTTTCCGAAATGAATATTACTTAAATACGAATTTACACGATGTTGCGTGCAACCTAAGCTTGGCGGCATCAAACGGTGCGTGCAACTTGAAGCCCATACCCATGACCGGCCCAGCGCTGGCTCAGACTTCAGATGTACATGTCTCGCCTCAAGCCTCAGCGCAAGCGCAGGCTTGGCCGACATCTGCAAACGGATACATGTGCTGACATATTTTTATTTAAGGAAGACGAACTTGGAAATCAAAAGCCAACCCGATTTTTATTCAGGACTTATGTTCATGGGTACCGGCATCGCTTTCGCGTGGGGTGCAGCAAACTACCAAATCGGTGACTCGGGTCGCATGGGGCCTGGTTACTTTCCGCTCATGCTCGGTATCCTCATGGCCCTGGTGGGTCTTTTGGTCACTGTGGGGGCATTGCGAAGCACAAGCACTGACCGCGAAAAAATCGGGAAATGGGCTTGGCGCCCCTTGTTTTACATCATTTTGGCCAACGTTATGTTCGGCATTTTGCTGGCGGGCCTGCGCGGTGTCGGGCTGCCTGCGTTTGGCCTGATAGTTGGGATATACGCACTGACCTTTATTGCCAGCATGGCGCAGGCCAGCTGGAAATTCAGCACCACCCTGATTTTGGCAACAGTGCTGGCCATCGGCAGCTACCTCGTTTTCGTACTGGCGCTCAAGCTGCAGTTTCCAGTATGGCCTGCGTTCATCACGGGCTAGGGCTTAAAAATGGATCTGCTATCAAACTTGTCTCTGGGCTTTGAAGTCGCATTCACGCCCATCACCCTCCTGTATGCGTTTGTTGGGTGTCTGCTCGGCACACTGATTGGCGTGTTGCCAGGAATCGGCCCTGCTGCCACCATTGCCATGCTGTTGCCCGCAACTTACGCGTTGCCGCCCGTGTCTGCCCTGATCATGCTGGCGGGTATTTACTACGGCTCCCAATATGGGGGTTCCACCACAGCTATCTTGGTAAACCTGCCGGGAGAATCTTCCTCAGTCGTCACCTGTATTGACGGCCATCAGATGGCCAAAAAAGGCAGGGCAGGACCCGCTTTGGCGGCTGCCGGTTTAAGTTCCTTTTTTGCGGGCTGCGTCGGCACGGTCATGATTGCCGCCTTTGCGCCTGCATTGACTGAAGTGGCGTTTAAATTCGGCCCGGCTGAATATTTTGCATTGATGGTGCTTGGCCTGATCGGTGCTGTGGTGCTGGCATCGGGCTCCCTCCTGAAGGCCGTCGGTATGATTTTGCTTGGTCTGCTGCTGGGCCTTGTGGGTACTGATGTGAACTCTGGCGTAGCGCGCTTCAGTTTTGATGTGCCCGAACTGACGGACGGCATCGGATTTGTAGCGATTGCCATGGGCATTTTCGGTTACGGTGAAATCATCAGCAACCTGGCGCAACGCGAAGAACAACGCGAGGTTTTTGCCGTCAAGGTGCAGGGCTTGTTTCCAACCCGACAAGATTTTAGAGACATGATACCGGCCGTCTTGCGCGGTACAGCTCTGGGTTGTGCGCTGGGCATATTGCCGGGCGGCGGTGCTCTGTTGTCTGCATTTGCGTCTTACACGATCGAGAAAAAGGTGAGAGCCAGGCCAGGAGAAGTGCCTTTCGGTCAAGGCAACATCCGCGGCATAGCAGGCCCCGAGGCCGCCAACAATGCTGGCGCACAAGCATCGTTTATTCCGCTACTGACGCTGGGCATTCCCTCAAACGTGGTGATGGCGCTTATGGTTGGGGCTATGACGATTCACAACATTCAGCCTGGCCCACAGGTCATGACCAGCAACCCGGAGCTTTTTTGGGGCCTGATAGCCTCAATGTGGATTGGCAACACCATGCTGGTGATTTTGAACTTGCCTTTAATTGGCATCTGGATCAAGCTGCTAACGGTACCCTACCGCCTGCTGTTTCCGGCGATTGTGCTGTTTTGCTCGATCGGTGTTTACTCTACCAACAATAACACCTGGGACATCTGGGTGGTTGGCGTTTTCGGGGTGATTGGTTATGTATTCAACAAACTAAAGGCCGAACCGGCGCCGCTGCTTTTAGGCCTCATTTTGGGCCCCATGATGGAAGAAAATTTGCGCCGCGCTCTGCTGCTTTCCCGCGGCGACTGGAGCACGTTTGTAACGCGTCCCTTGTCAGCAGGACTGCTGGCTACCT
>JAYVEE010000271.1:0-3380 GCA_043749005.1 Polaromonas sp.
CAACACTGAAGAATATGAAAAGCGAAAAACGCTTTTAGACCGCGACAGTTAAATCATCTTATTTCTATTCACCAACAATCCCTATTTAAGGAATTCACTGTGAGCACCATTCATCTCGAAGTCCAAGGCATGAGCTGCGGCGGCTGCGTGAAAAACGTTACTGCTGCCCTAAAACCACTGGCGGGCGTCAGCACGGTGGATGTTGACCTGCCAGCGGGCCACGTCACCGTCAACGGCGATCTTCCGCAAGGCGGCGAGCCCTTGGTGTTGGCACTGACGGCTGCAGGTTATCCGGCAAAACTCGTAACGGGCATGGCAAGCGCATCAGCACCGGGCACCAAAAAATCGGGTGGATGCTGTGGATAGGCCAGCGGGGCCAGGCGCAACCGTTGCATCGCAGCCGTTGAAAGACCCTGTGTGCGGGATGACGGTTACCGATCAGTCCGCGCATCAGCAAGAGCACCTCAGCAAACGCTACTATTTTTGCAGTGCAGGTTGCAAAACCAAATTTAATGCCAACCCGGCTCAGTACACAGCGACTAAGTTGGCTGAAGTTCAGAAAATACCCGTAGCAGCACCCAGGATGGCTGCACAGCAGCCAGGCCAGAAGGGCACAATTTACACCTGCCCCATGCACCCAGAAATTCGGCAGAACCAGCCGGGTAACTGTCCCATTTGCGGCATGACACTGGAGCCTTTGATACCTGAATTGGAAGAAGGTGAGAACAAAGAGCTGATTGATTTTCAACACCGCTTCTGGTGGACGTTGCCACTCACTGCTGTGGTGGCTGCGCTGGCGATGGTAGGTCACAAGCTCAACCTGTTCAGCATGGCCACCCAGAGCTGGGTGGAGTTTGCGCTGTCATTGCCTGTTGTTTTGTGGGCTGGCTGGCCGTTTTTTCACCGTGGCTGGCAGTCTGTGCTTAACCGTAGCCCCAACATGTGGACGTTGATTAGCCTGGGCACGGGCTCGGCATTTATTTACAGCGTGGTGGCGCTGTTGTTTCCGCAGGTTTTTCCTGACTCGTTCATCTCTATGGGGCGCGTCGCAGTTTATTTTGAAGCAGCGGTGGTCATTATTTCGCTGACCTTGTTGGGGCAGTTGCTGGAGTTAAAAGCGCGCTCGCAAACGTCAGCCGCTATCAAGTCTTTGCTGGGTTTGTCGCCCAAGACAGCTAGGCGCATAGGCGCTGATGGCAAGGAAGAGGACATCCCCTTGAGCAACGTCCACGTTGGCGACATGCTGCGTGTGCGCCCGGGTGAAAAGGTGCCAGTTGATGGCGTAGTGACAGAAGGCAGCAGCGCGCTGGATGAGTCAATGTTGACAGGCGAGCCGCTGCCAGTCAGTAAGCGGGTGGGTGACAAACTGATTGGCGCTACGCTGAACACCAGCGGCGCTTTGGTGATGCGCTCAGAGCATGTGGGCAGCGCCACCATGCTGTCGCAAATCGTGCAAATGGTCGCGCAGGCGCAGCGCTCCAAAGCACCTATGCAGCGTATGGCTGATGTGGTGGCAGGCTATTTTGTGTATGGGGTTGTAGCTGCGGCAGTGCTGACGTTTTTTGCTTGGGGGCTTTTCGGGCCGCAGCCGAGTTGGGTCTTTGGTTTGATCAACGCAGTGTCGGTGTTGATCATTGCCTGCCCTTGTGCGTTGGGTTTGGCAACGCCAATGTCCATCATGGTAGCGACCGGGCGCGGCGCAACTCAGGGCGTGCTGTTCCGTGATGCAGCCGCTATTGAAAACCTGCGTAAGGTAGACACGCTGGTCATCGACAAAACCGGTACATTGACCGAAGGCCGCCCCGCGTTTGACCGTGCTGTTGCATCGAATGGTTTTGAAGCTGACGAAGTGCTGCGTCTGGCAGCCAGCCTGGACCAGGGCAGCGAACACCCGTTGGCTGAAACTATCGTGCGCGCTGCCCGAGAGAAAAACATGGTGCTCGACAAGCCTGAAAATTTCGACTCTGGCTCTGGCATTGGTGTCAAAGGTCAAGTCACAGGCAAACAACTTGCTCTGGGCAACACAACCCTGATGCAGCAAATCAGCGTACCCGTGGACGCCATGCTGACGCAAGCCGAAGCCCTGCGTGCAGAAGGCGCAAGCGTGATGTACCTGGCAGTTGACGGCAGGCTGGCAGGTCTGCTGGCGGTATCTGACCCGGTCAAAGCCAGCACCCCAGAAGCGCTGGCAACCCTGAAAGCCGCTGGCTTGCGCATCGTCATGGCGACGGGCGATGGCTTGACCACCGCCAAAGCCGTTGGCAAGCGTTTGGGGATTGACGAAGTCCATGGTGAAGTCAAGCCAGGCGACAAGCTCACGCTGATCGAACAACTACAGTCCGAAGGCCATGTGGTTGCCATGGCGGGTGACGGCATCAACGACGCACCCGCACTGGCCAAAGCCGATGTCGGGATTGCCATGGGTACGGGTACTGACGTGGCGATGAACAGCGCACAAGTCACGCTGGTTAAAGGTGATCTGCGCGGTATTTCAATTGCACTTGGTTTGTCAAACGCCACTGTTGCCAACATGAAGCAAAACCTGGGGTTTGCTTTTGTCTACAACGCGCTCGGAATACCCATTGCAGCGGGTGTGTTGTACCCGCTGACGGGCTGGCTGCTGTCACCCATGATCGCCGCGCTGGCGATGAGTTTGAGTTCAGCGTCGGTGATTTTTAACGCGCTGCGCTTGCGAGGCGCCAAGGTCAAGTAAGTTTTGTAAGAACGGTTCCCGACGTTTCGGGGTAACTTTTATTGGAGAAATGAAATGACGAATCAAGTTCAAAAAGCATGCATTGAAGCTTGCAATGCGTGCGTAGTCTCATGCCTGCAATGCGTCGCAGCGTGCCTTAAGGAAACCGATGTGAAGGCAATGGCCCAATGCATTGCACTTGATCTGGAGTGTGCCGAAATATGCCGCCTGTGCGTGTCGTCGATGGCTCGCAATGGCGAATGCATGAAGGAAATTTGCGCCCTTTGTGCGAAGGTTTGCGACATGTGCGCAGCCGAATGCTCAAAACATGCACACGCGCATTGCAAAGACTGTGCTGAGGCGTGCGAGCGTTGCGCCGAAGCCTGTCGCGCCATGGCATAAGCTTCAAGCAGCAATCACACTGGTTAAAAGGGGTGCCGGCTTGATACGCATGGCCAGCCCTCTTTTTATTAATCTATTTGGCTGGTTGAATGTCAGTTACAACTATTGCGCCACCCGCTTTTTCAGCTGTAAAGCGCACTTTGTCGCCAGCCTTGACCTTGTCCAGCATTGCGGGGTCTTTGACTTGAAACACCATGGTCATGCCAGGCATGTCCAGGTTTTTGATGTCACCGTGTTTGATGGTGACTTTCTTGGATTCCAAATCCACTTTGCGGATCTCACCTTC
>JAYVEE010000272.1:0-10940 GCA_043749005.1 Polaromonas sp.
TTCTGCTGGAGGTTTGAGTGGTGTCGTTAAATCAACCAGCAGCTCAATGTGCTGGTTTGCGAGCAGTTCAGCATAGTCACTGGGCAAAACATTCATCGCCGCAGCACGCGCGACCAGCCAAGCGCGCGCTTGCGCAGCCGCAGCACGCAATGGTGCTGCATGAATTTGCAGTGACGCACTGGCAATGGTGGCACCCTGGTTGGGCACGCTGGCGGTGTTGCCCAGAACCATGTTGATGCAGCTCAATTCAGCGTCAAGCTCTTCGGCCACGACTTGCGCCAATGCAGTGCGAATGCCGGTACCCAGATCAACATGGCCATGCAGTGCAGTCACACTGCCGTCGTCCCACACGGCCAGCAAGACCTCATCGCCTTCCAGTGGATTCGCTGCTGCGGTTGGTGGTTGGCCAGCCGCGGGAGGAATATGCAGGGCCGGTTTGCGTTTGACCAGCAACACATTTTTTGCTGTATGAAAGTCTGCCCGGCTGCGCGGCGAGTCAGCCCGGCGGGTCATGCGGCTTGTTTCATTAATGCTGCAGCGCGTTGTACAGCCCGCACAATTTCAATGTGCGTGCCGCAGCGGCACAAATTGCCTGACAACTCCCGGTGAATATCGGCCACATGCGGATCCGGGTTACGTGCAAGTAGTGCGGCCGTCATCATGATCATGCCGCTCAGGCAGTAGCCGCATTGCGCAGCCTGCGTGTCAATGAAGGCCTGTTGTATGGGGTGCAAATTCTCAAGCGTACCCAAACCTTCAAGCGTGGTGATACTGCGGCCATCTACGCCGCTTGCAGGTATGACGCATGCGCGCGCGGCTACACCATCGACCAGCACCGTACATGCGCCGCATTCGCCCAAACCGCAGCCGTACTTGGGGCTGTTGAGTTGAAAGTCATTTCGCAGCACGTTGAGCAACGTGGCTTCTTTTGACACAGACAGCGCTTGAGTCGCGCCGTTAAGCATAAAAGTAAGATGCGGCAAATCCATCACATTGACTTCGCAAACGTATAAAAAGCCCTAACTCAGATCGGCAGATTGAATCCGCTTCACGCCCTTGGCTGACATGCTCTTCCAGGCAGCGGCCAATGATCCGTTCAGGTCAATGGCCCGCGTAGCGTCTTCAATCACAAACGCTTCGAATCCCATTTTCCGGGCGTCCAAGGCTGTCCACGCCACACAAAAGTCAGTCGCAAGCCCGGTAACGTAAACGGTTTTGATGCCGCGCTGTTTCAGGTAACCGCCCAAACCGGTGGGAGTCTTGCCATCTGCCTCCATGAAAGCGGAATAGCTGTCAACTTCAGGGTGATAGCCTTTGCGTACGATCAACTGGGCTGAAGGCAGCTTTAAATCCTTGTGCAATGCCGCATCATCCGTGCCCTGTACGCAGTGGTCAGGCCAAAGCACCTGGTTGCCATAAGGCATTTTTTTCATGCCAAACGGCTTTTCTCCGGCATGCGCGCTGGCAAACGATGCATGGCCTTTCGTGTGCCAGTCCTGGGTTACCACAATGTTTTCAAAGCTTGCCGCCAGCTTGTTGATGACTGGCACCACTTCTTCACCGCCCTTGACGGGCAGCGTACCACCGGTCACAAAACAATTTTGCACATCAACAACCAGCAGCGCGCTGCTGGCGTTCGGCTTGAATTTTCCAGCCGCAAAAGCAACACACCCCATGCTGGCAGCGCCAAGCACGATGCCAGCGTTGGATAGCGCGACGAGAACATTTCGGCGATTTTTATTGATCACGATAAATCCTTATTGGAAATAACACACGGACAACATTCAGCGCGCTGACTGCGTTTCAGACACTCAAGTAAGCGCGCCGCACTTCTTCATTGGCAGACAGATCTGCCATGGAGGATTGAAAGCGAATTTGCCCCTTCTCCAGCACATAGGCCCGATCAGAAACCAGTTCTGCAAAGTGCATGTTTTGCTCGCATAGCAAAATACTCACACCCTTTGACTTGAGTTCCAGAATCATTTGCATCATTTGTTCAACAATCACGGGCGCGACCCCTTCGGACGGTTCATCGAGCAGCACCAGATACGGGTTGCCCATCAGCGTGCGTGCGACAGTCAGCATTTGCTGCTCCCCACCGCTCATGCGGCCACCCAGGCGGTCCGGCATTTCCCCCAAATTGGGGAACAGCGTGAACAACTTCTCAGCGGTCCACACTGGCGCAGCCGACCCATCCGGCCAGGTACGCGGGCTTTGGCGACCCACTTCCAGGTTTTCCATCACGGTCAAATCAGTAAAAATACGGCGATCTTCAGGCACATAACCCAAACCCGTGCGGCTAGCGTGATGCGGCTCGCTGTTTGAAATGTCTGCGCCCATAAAACTCACGCTACCGCGGCGTTTATCGAGCATGCCTGTGAGCGCTTTGAGCGTGGTGGACTTACCCGCACCGTTGCGACCCATCAGCGCCACGACCTCGCCCCTGCCAACATCGAGGCTGATGTCATACAAAATTTGCGCTGCACCGTACCAAGCACACAGGCCTTTGGCTTGCAGCAGGCCGTCAGTTGTTGCCTTCATGCCACCTCCAGCGGTGGGGACTGCTTTTCAAAAGTTTTTCCAGTTCCAAAATACACCTCCTGCACTTTCGGGTGGCCACGTATTTCCAGTGGTTTGCCACCAGCAATCAGGCGGCCACGCGCCAGCACAATCATGCGGTCGGCGTAGGCAAACACAACATCCATACTGTGTTCCGTAAAAAGAACGGCCATGTTGCGCTCAGTCACCAGCTGTTTTGTCAGCGCCATCAAGTCATTGCGTTCTTTGGGCGCCATGCCCGCAGTGGGTTCGTCCATCAGCAACAGCTTGGGCGCATTGGCCATGGCAATGGCCAACTCCACCCGCTTCACATCACCATAGGCCAGCACGCTGCAGGGTCTGTCAGCTTGCGACTTCATGCTGACTTGCTCAAGTAATGTCAGTGCTTCGTCGCGTTTGTAATGCGCCGCTCGGGTAAAAAAGGAATACAGTTTTTTGTCCCTTGACAGCAAGGCCATCTGCACGTTTTCGACCACGGTCAATGACAAAAAGGTTTCTGCAATTTGAAAGGTCCGGCTGACGCCCAGCCGCCAAATATCGCGCGGCGTCATGCCCAGCAGCTCTTGCCCACCAAGCATGATCGATCCAACATCCGCGCGCAACTGACCATTGACCATGTTGAACGTGGTGGACTTGCCAGCACCGTTCGGGCCTATCAAGGCCAGCAGTTCGCCTGCCGCCAATTCAAAGCTGATGCCGTCCACTGCCTTGACCCCTCCAAACGATTTGCCAAGATTAATGACTTTGAGCAAGCTCATGCGAGCGTTCCTTCTTTCAACCTGCTTTTACGTTCCCGCCATTTTTGCGTTAGCTGCTGGATGAAGCCAGCGATGCCCTGCGGGAAAAGCAGTACAAGTATCAAAATAATAGCGCCCAGCATCGCGCGCCAATAATCAGTATTGCGTGCTACTGTGTCATGCAGCCAGGTGAAAGTAACTGCGCCCACAATCGGTCCTGCCAGCGTTTGAATACCACCCAGCATTACCATCACCAAGCCATCAATTGAGCGACTCACATGTAAGGTCTCTGGCGAAATGCTCCCTTTTGAAAACGCATACAACGCGCCAGCCAGTCCTGCAAAAGCGCCTGCAATGACAAACGCTACCCAGCTAATACGCTTGACGTTGATACCAATCGCATCAGCGCGCAGCACCGAATCGCGCGAGGCGCGCATGGCATACCCAAACGGGGAATACAAAACGCGGTGCAGCGCTAGTACGCCGCCTGCAACCAGCGCCAATGTCAGGTAGTAATACATCTGTTTGTCAGCCAGCCATTCAGCAGGCCAAACACCCGTCAGGCCGTTACTGCCGCCGGTGACAGCGTCCCATTGAAAAGCAATGGCCCAGGTGATTTGCGCAAATGCCAACGTCAACATCGCAAGGTAGACGCCCGACAAGCGCACACAAAACCAGCCGTATAAAAATGCACCCACAGCTGCAACCAACGGGGCTACCAGCAGCGCCATCTCCATTGACAAGCCTAGCTTGCGCACCAACAAAGCAGCGCCGTAAGCTCCCAGGCCGAAGTAAGCAGCGTGCCCAAATGAATGCATGCCGGCTGGGCCCATGATGAAGTGCAGGCTGACCGCAAACAGCGTTGCAACCATCAAGTCGATCATCAGCACTGTCAGGTAAGGCGACTTGGTCGTCAGTGCTGGCATCAGCACCAGCAAGCCAATAAAAGCGATGGTGGCGTAACGATTGAGCAGCCCGGGCAATTTCAACGGGTCCTCAGCTTTAGCTGCGTGCCTGCTGGGTGTTTGCGGTCTGCCAAACAAACCCCAAGGTCGTGCCACCAATACAACAGCCATAACCACAAACTCAACCACCAGCGTGAGCTTGGAAAATGAGACCGCAACACCTGCAATTTCAACCAGCCCCAGCCAAATACAGATTGCTTTCAACTCTGCTATTAAAAGTGCAGCAACATAAGCCCCGGGAATGGAGCCCATGCCGCCTACCACCACCACTACAAAGGCTGCACCAATAATGTTCAAGTCCATATCCAAGTTGGCGGGCTCACGCGGCAGTTGCAGCGCACCACCCAAGCCGGCGAGCACAGCGCCCAATGCGAATACCGCAGTAAAAAGCCAGGCCTGATTCACACCCAACGCACTGACCATTTCACGGTCTTGCGTAGCTGCGCGTACCAGCGTGCCCCATCGGGTTTTGGTTAATAGCAGCCAAAGCAAGCCCAGCACCACGGGACCAGCGACGATCAAGAAAAGGTCATAGGTTGGGAACTGCCGTCCCAAAATCAGAACCGAGCCTGTAAAACCCGGTGCGCGGGGCCCCAACAACTCTTCAGCCCCCCAGAACCACAGCACTGCATCTTTGATGACCAGCCCGAGCGCAAAAGTGGCAAGCAACTGGAACAACTCTGGCGCTTTGTAAATACGGCGCAAAAGCAAAATTTCGACCAGCGCTCCAAGCACACCCACGGCTAGCGCGGCCAGCAGCAACGATGGCCAGAAACCAATCGTGCCGCCGAGATTGGCCACCAGCGAGTAGGCGACATAAATGCCGACCATAAAAAACGAACCATGGGCAAAGTTGACGATGCGGGTGACACCGAAAATCAGCGACAAGCCCGCAGCGACCAAAAACAACGACGATGCACCCGCCAGGCCATTAAGCAACTGCACCAAAAGACCAGAAAAACTCATGCCGTGTTGCCTTGCCCGGTGGTTAGTTCAAAGTAAAGATGTTTGCTTTAGTTCTGGGCATCAGCTGGGCGCATTTTTTTTACCTCTGCATCGCTTGGCTGCATCTTTGCGCCATCGACATAACGGTAATTGACCATCACGCCCTTGCCGCCTTCGTTTTTGGTACGGCCCACATATGCGCCCATGGTTGATTGATGGTCTTGTGCACGGTAGGTAACTGGACCAAACGGCGTAACTAGCTTCAAGCCACGGAACGCTGCAATCATTTTCTCGGTCTCCGTCGACTTAGCCTTTTTCATGCCTTCAGCCAATGACTGGATGGCAGCGTAGCCCACTACGGAGCCCAAGCGCGGGTGGTCTTTGTACTTGGCGTTGTAAGCTAGGAAAAAGGCTTTATGTTCAGGCGTTTGAATACCGTACCAAGGGTAACCTGTGACCAGCCAGCCGTTGGGCGTTTCTTCCTTCAGGGGGTCCAGATACTCGGGCTCACCCGTCAGCAAGCTGACCACTTCACGCCCTTGAAACAGACCACGCGTGTTGCCCTCACGCACCAACTTTGACAAGTCAGCACCGAACAGCACATTGAAAATCGCATCGGGCTTGCCATCTGCCACGGCTTGCACAACACTGCCTGAATCAATACGGCCCAACGGCGTTGCTTGCTCAGCCACAAATTCCACATCGGGTTGCGCAGCTTTCATCAGCGCCTTGAAGCTGGCAGCCGCTGACTGGCCATACTCATAGTTGGGGTAAATGATGGCCCAGCGCTTTTTCTTCATGGCGGCAGCTTCAGGCACCAGCATGGCGGTTTGCATGTAGGTGGATGCACGCAGGCGAAAGGTGTAGCGGTTGCCGCTTTGCCAAACAATTTTGTCGGTAAGGGGTTCAGCTGCCAGAAAGAAAAACTTCTTTTGTTTTGCAAAGTCAGTCAGCGCCAGACCGATGTTGGACAAGAATGATCCGGTCAATACATCAACCTTTTCGCGTGAGATTAACTCTTCAGCGGCGCGAACCGCGTCGCCGGGGTTGGCGTTGTCGTCGCGTATCACCAGCTCCAGCTTTTTGCCGTTCACGCCGCCAGCGGCATTGATCTGTTCTACCGCCAGCTCCATGCCTTTTTTGTACGGTTCTAAAAATGCAGGCTGCGCTTTATAACTGTTGATCTCGCCAATTTTGATGACGCCTTGAGCGTGGGCATTAACAGCGATGCTCATCAAGCTTGCCAGTGCCAACGTGGTGAGGGTTCTGCGTTGCATTTTCATAAAAACTCCTGAAAGATTTAACTAACGTAAAAAGTAAACAGTGTTGACACAACGTTGAACTAGCGCAAACCTACCTTAGGCCATCCTCGCCCTTGGCCTCATGCGCCTGCAATCCGCCTACTCGCGCGAGCGGTCTGCCGCTGTCAGTCACGACCACGGCGACAACAATTTCGTTGGCGCGGGGTGCGTCGGAAACGCGCGCTTCCATCGCATCAAAGTGGCTGCGTACAAAAGCTGCATCCTTGTGTCCAAGCGGCACATCAATTGCCGTCCCTAGCGTGCCGCGCTTCTTGCTCGATGGCACCAAGGCTGCGCCATTCTCAACCGCCACACGCAGCGGAGCGCCCAGCTTGGGGTGCAATATCGCGGCGGCATGTTCAATCTCGCCTGCTTCGCCAACAATGGCGGCCTTGCCATAACTTTGTGCATCGCCGGGAGCGATGCCAAGCGCTTTGACGCACTTGTCGCCCAGCAAACCGCCCAGTTCTTCGCCTATGGCAATCAGCTCATCCAGGTTTTCTGTGTAGCTTCCTGCCAGCGGGTTGTGAATGACAGCTATGGCCAACGCGCGCCTGGTCGGTGGCGAGATGACTTTGCCCATTTCAATATGAACTTCATCGACTTGAACAATGACCTTGCGAATCTGGGCTTTCATGCTTGCTCCTTGTGACTGGCTAGGCGCGGCGGATTAACGCAGACCATCCCATTTGCTGATAGCGCTTGCAGCCAAACCACCAACGCGGGCATGGATTCGGGCGCCCGTGCCCATGGCGAGAATAAAAACAATTTCATCGGCAGTCGGCGCACCCGGCACGCGGACTTCTATTGCATCAAAATGACTGCGCACATAACTGGCGTTAATGTGTGTCATGGGCACATCGAGCGCCGCACCTGGCGCACCCACTTTTTTGGTCGATGGCACGATGGACAGGGCGTTGGCTGTTTGATTTGATGGAGCAACCGCATGAGAGGTTTTACCTTGCAAATAAGCGTTGCGATCACCCTTCCAGCCCAGCAGCTCACGCATGGCGTAGCCGCCGGGCACATGCCATAGCGCGCCGTGCTCAAGCTCTCCATTGGCACCAACAATTGCGCCTTTGCCGTAGCCTTGAATCTGATCGGCGCTGACGTCCATAGCAACGCGCAGGCGTTCAGCCATGTCAATGCCGACTGCGCCCAGAGCTTCCATCATGGGCAATATGTCTGCCTCGTACCGGCCCGCGTAGGGATTGGTCATGACGACACCAATCGCACCGCGCAGCAGGGGCTGGGCGGGCGGCGGGCCAAATTCATGCGCAATTGATTCCACATGGGTAAAGATACGGCGTATGTCAATCATGTTTGCCATGGGGTGCAGTCATGCATATTCTGTGCCGGGAATGGCGAGTGTTAACGCTTTATTCTGCATGGGGTTCTTCGTCTCATCAGTCGCCATGCATTGATTCTGACAGACCAACACCGCTGAACAAATCAGGCCTTGCGCACGCAAGGTCAGTGCACACGCCAGCCCTGCAGCCAAGGCCTTTTGCACCATCCGGGGCGTCAGTGGCGGCACATCCACCGTCACCAGTCGGGCACCCAAATCAGAGTCGTCTTTGATCTCGTTCGCAGGCCGCCTGATGATTCGCTGATCGTCAAGGTTGACGGCATTAGCAATCACAGTGGCTGCGGCATCTGCTTGCGCAGCTGTAGGGGCCAAAACTGTCACGCTGTCTGCAATACCCAACGAGAAACTGCGTCCACGCCAGCCACTGGTGGCCACGCCTCGCACATCAGCGCCACTACAAATTTCAAAATGTCCATCCATCTCAATTCCATTTTGAAGTTGCTCAGCATTGAGTTTTTCAAGGTTGGCATACAGACCCACGCGAACGGACTGACTGGTCGTCAAATGAATGGCCATATCGCCACCGTTATTTATCCATGCGCGCTTGACACCAGGGATCTGATAAATCTGCAACAGCTCTTGCGCCACAGATCCCGCCACTGCAGCCATTGGCGTGATAACCGACCCTTGATGTGGCTTGCAGGCCAGCCACATGCGCCGGGCAATCGGGCCGTACACCGGACACGCACCGTGCACCGGGCAGCGCAACAAAGACAACTCTTGCACAAGCTCTTGCAAAATGCCCTTAAAGCGCTGCCAGGCCTGCTCATGGATCTCATCCAAAAGAAAAGTGTCTCCTGTAGCGCCAATGATGATGTCCATCGGCCCATGCTGAAAATGCCAGCGGCCGTCGAGCAGTTGTGCGCGTTGGGCTTGCATTTGGCTTATCCCAACATGGGCGGGTTGCCCAAAGGCCATGCATTGGCGGCTTGCGGGGATTGCCATTGCAAGTTGAGCGGCGCGCCGTCGCTATGACCAGCGCCGCTGCTCAAAGCCTCTCGAAGCGTGCGGACATGCGCCATGTGCCCGCCCAAGGCGCGGTAGTTATCCATCGTCATGCTGAACTCAACAGGCGCCACGATGGCTGGCGTGGGCACCGTGCCAAAGCTGTTGTCGGGCATGCGCATCACGTCCACCATCACCGTGATGCCGCCGCCTGGCCACACATAAGCAGGTGCGCCGCCGCAAGTCACGTTGACCAAGGCATCTTTTATGGCGCGCGTCAGTAACACAGGGTTTTCTGTCACGCCTGCGCGCAGACTGCCGCCCGCACCGCCTAAAAACAGCACCGTCGACAATGATGGCTCGCAGTTCTCGCCGATGCGGTCAACCACCACACGCACTTCCGGCGGCATAGTCTGTTCTATTGGATTCAAAGCATCATTCAGTACATACCAGCTGGCATGCTCCCCAGTTGTGGATGTCATCAGCAGCCGCAAGCCGGGCCAGGCGCGATCGGCATCCCAGCCTTCGATGATGGAAAGCGGGTCTGCGATATCTGTACCGCCCCAACCCGTGCCTGGGTTGGCCACCTGAAAGTAACGGCCCGGTGTGGACTTGCGCCCGTTCATTTGAATACCGGACGGCCGCATGTCCAGGCAGCGACCAGCCTGGTGCTCGGTCAGCACGCCGGTGATGTGGTCATCCACCACCACCACCTCGTCTGCTACGCCATAAAACTGCTTCGCAAATATGCCTACCGCTGCTGACCCGCAGCCGACGCGCATACGCTTTTCCTCGATCCCGTTGACCACAGGCGCTTTGCCTGCCTGGATGATTAGCTGCGAGCCGCCATCAATCGTGAACTCTACCGCCTGCTTATTACCCAACGACTGCATCATGTCCATCGTCACGCGGCCTTCCTTCTTGCTGCCGCCAGTAAGGTGATGCACGCCGCCGAGCGCCAGCATTTGCGAGCCATACTCAGCCGTGGTGACGTGCCCCACCACCTCGCCTTTGCAACGCACATTGGCTTGTTCAGCGCCTAAAAAACGGTCGGTGTCGATTTTCACCTTCAGGCTGCAGTAGCTGAAAATTCCCTCAGTGACCACCGTGACCATATCAACGCCTTCCACTTGTGATGAGACGATAAATGGCGCAGGTTTGTAGTCGGGGTAAGTGGTGGACGAACCCACACCAGTCACAAATACCTCGTTGGCATTCACAAGCTCGTCACCCCATTGCTGATCGGCATCAAAGGGGACGAGACCTTCGCCTACGCCAGCTGCAGAGCGACGCAAAAACACAACTGGATCAACCCGAATCAACATACCGCCCCGGTTGGCATAGCGGTCGCAAGCGCCGGTGCGGCCATCAGAGATCTGGCACAGCACGGGGCAGGCGTTGCACGCAATTTTCCCCACCGCAACCTTTTGAGTTTGCAGCGAATATTGCTCGGGCAAGCCATCCGTTTTGGTGTGCTCAGACATGGGGTGAGTCAGTATTCCAAAAATTTGTATAAAAAGCCGAAAGAAAATATGTAGCAAACACTACATTTACTTTGAATGTAGCGTATCCTGACACTTGACGCAATCGACTTCTTATTCACCTGAACCCTGATGTCCGCCAGAGCAATTTCCACTTCCACACGCGAAAACATTTTGCAGGCTGCAACTCGCGTGTTCGCTCGTTACGGCTACGACGGCGGAAGCCTGGAGAAAATTTCAAGGTCGGCCAAATCTGTTGATCGGATGATTTATTACTACTTTGGCAGCAAGGAAGGCCTGTTCATCGAGGTACTGGAAAACGCCTACCGCCGCATGAGTGATGCGGAGCTCAAACTCAAGCTCAACACCAGTCAGCCTGTTGAAGGGCTTGATGCTGTTATTGCGTTCGTTCTGTCGTATTACCGCAAGAACCCGGAGTTCATTACACTGCTAAACCTTGAAAATTTGCAGCGCGGCAAACACATTGTCAAGTCTGAGCGAGCGCGCGAATATTCGTTACCCGCCATCACCATCATTAGCGAGTTGCTGCAAAACGGCATCGAGCAAAAACTTTTTCGAAAAGATGTTTCCGCGCGAAATGTGTATCTTCTGATCGCAGCGACGGCTTACTTTTACAT
>JAYVEE010000273.1:0-3358 GCA_043749005.1 Polaromonas sp.
CCACACATCGACCTTTTGATGTTTTTGTGCGCTCATACGTCGACTTTCGCAGGCTCAGCGACTGGCAAAGCGTTCAGTGGAACACCCGGAGGCGTCTGAAGGATGGCGCTGCTGTAGTGCTCGGTGTTACGCGGCTTGGGCGTTGGCATTTTTTGTACGCTTTTTACAGAACGGCCCCAGCCTGCTGCCTCTGTCACAAGCTTGCCGTCGCGCATCACAAAACGGCCGCGTACCAAGGTGTGCAGCGGATAGCCCTGCACAGCACGGCCATGCCAAGGGGAGATTTTGCTGATGCTTTGCAAACGGTTTTGCGACAATACGCCGGTTCGCTGCATGTCCACCAAAGTGATGTCAGCATGAGCACCTGGCGTGATGACGCCTTTCGTGCCGTAAAGACCCCAGGCCTTTGCTGGCGCAACGGCACTCCAGCGCACGTAGTCCATCAGGCTGGCACGGTTGCGATTGACTTCGGTCAGCATCAGCGGCATTTGCGTTTCCACACCTGGAAACCCACAATCGCAGTTCCAGATACTTTCACGCATCTTTTCTTCAGGGGCATGCGGCGCGTGGTCAGTGGCGATCATGTCGATGGTGCCGTCCATCAGTGCATCCCAAAGAGGCTGATTGTGGCGCGCCTCACGGATTGGGGGATTGACCCGCATGATGCCCCCAAGTTTAAGCATGTGCTCAGTATTAAGTAGCAAATATTGCGGGCACGTTTCAGCTGTGACGTCCACCCCGCGGCGTTTAGCCTCTCGCAGCAAGTACAAAGAATCGGCGGCGCTGTGGTGAGCAATATGAACACGCGCGCCAGTCCACTCGGCCAAAGTTAGCACTCGGCCGATGGCTTCAATTTCAGCCACGGCAGGCCGTGCGGCCAAATGAGCCAGGGCATCAATGCGCCCAGCTGACTGCATGTGCTGCTGCCGCCGGGTCAGGATAGACGAGTTTTCTGCGTGTACCACCGTCCGGATACCCAGCGGAGCAAGTATTTCAAAACCTTCCAGCAAAGCGCCATCGGTTGGTGCGGGCAGATTGCCAAAGGTATTGCCGACAAACGCTTTAAAACTCGTCACACCCGCATCCAGCAGCGCTTCAAGGTGCTCCACCGTATCGTCACCCAGCAGGCCATGGATACCAAAATCCACATAAGACGACTCAGCAGCTTTCTGCTTGAGCCGCAAGGCTTCGAGGGTGGCTGTGGGTGGATTGGTATTTGGCATTTCAAACACCGTGGTCACGCCACCACAGGCCGCTGCAGCAGAGCCAGTCTTCCAGGTTTCTTTGTTGGGGTAACCTGGATCGCGAAAATGTACATGACTGTCAATGGCGCCAGGCAAAAGAAAAAGCCCGTCGGCCCGCATTTCTTGCCGCGCAATTGGCATCAAGTCATCATGACCAACAGCAACAATCGTCTCACCTGCAATTGCAACGCTGGCTTGAATAATCTGATCAGGAGACACCACAAGGGCGCCGCGAATAACCAGGTCAACTTCTTTCATGGCGTTTCCTTTCACAACGCGGCCCAACCGCCGTCGACTGGCAGGTCAACGCCAGTGATCTGGCGGGATACGTCACTCGCCATAAAAAGGCACGCGTTGGCAACATCCTCATCATTCGTAACACGCCGCAGGGCGTAATCGGTTGCGTGCCTTGTCATCGCCTCTTCAAGGGTGATGCCCATCTTTTCAGCCATGTTCGCGCAAACCTTTTCACGAAAGCGCGGGCCATCCACCATGCCAGGGGCAACACAGTTGACGTTAATTCCGTAAGGGCCTGCTTCAAGTGCAAAACTTTTGGTGATGCCACGCAAACCCCATTTGGACGCTGAATAAGCCATGCGTCCAGCACGCCCACGCATGCCAAACGTACCGCCTACATTAACTACCTTGCCGCTTTTGCGCGCTATCATTTCAGGCAGCACTGCATGCATGGTGTTAAAGCAACCGGTCATATTGAGCTGCACAATTTCATTAAATTCTTCCATGCTGGTCTCCCAACCTGTTTTGCCTATCGGCCCCGAGCCGCCTGCCACATTAACAAGCACGTCAATACGCCCGAACGCTCGTACCGCCTCAGTTGCCAGAGCCTCGGTCTGTGTCGGTACCGTCATGTCACAAGAAACGACAAGCGCCTCCACGCCCATAGCGCGCGCCTCTGCAGCAACTGGCTCAATGGCGGCCATATCCCGACCAGCCAGAACCAGCATCGCACCCTCGCGGGCGAATGCCAAAGTGACGGCGCGGCCCATGCCTTTGGCCGGTCCGGTGATCACTGTCACTTTGCCTTTGAGTTGGAGATCCATGGAAATATTGTCTTTCTGTAAAACTTTAGAATTGCGAGAGCCGTTCGCCACGCGCTGGTAGAAAGCTGCGGTTAAATACCTCGCTAGCGGCTGGGGTGCGAGGCAGTTGATTGGCGTCCACGACGATCCCAATGGCTTTTTTCAAGCGTTCGTCGTCAACATCACCGAGGCCAATCCGGGCGATTTCAGGATGGCTCATGTCATTGCGAATTGTGGCCAGTAGTTTTTCTTTTTCAACCTCGCGCTTGAGCAGTGGCTCGCGCTTCATGGCGAAGTCAACACCAGCATCCGGGTTGGCTGCTACTTCCTTGATGGCGCGATTGAGCGCCTTCACGAAACCCTGAACAGCTTTGGGATTTTCAGCCACAAAGTTTTTTGAGAAAAACACAGCGTTTGAATACAAATCCATTCCAGAATCGCCATAGCGAATAAAACGCAGGTCTTTGGCAGGATCAAGTCCCATTGCCTTGGCACTGAAAGTGACGGTAGTGACATAACCAAATACCGCATCAACCTGACCGCGCGCCAACATCTGCTCGCGCAGGTTAGGCGCCATGTTGGTCACAGTGACTTTGCTGGCATCGATTTTTGCAATCTTGGCGAACGCGGGGAACAGCTTGAGAGCAGCATCGTTGGCGGGCCCACCAATGTTTTTTCCTTCAAGGTCTTTCGGTGTTCTGATAGGACTGTCCTGCTTGACCACCACAGTGAAAGGCGGTGTGTTGTACAGCATGTAAACAGCGACAGGCGCATCGGCTGGCCGCTTGGATGCCAGATCAATCAAGGCATTGATATCACCAAAACCGGCTTGGTAAGCACCCGATGCGACCTTGGGAATTGAAGCCGCCGAGCCTTCACCCTGATCGAATTCGACATCCAGCCCTTCTGCTTTGAAATAGCCTTTGTCCTGCGCCAGAAAAAACCAGGCTTGGGCGCCTTCATATTTCCAGTTCAACACCATTTTGATTTTGGTCTGTGCTGAAACTGCTGCAGGCAGAAAAGCTGCGCACAACGTTAGCATTGCAAAGCGGCGTGATAACTTCATATGATTTC
>JAYVEE010000274.1:0-3344 GCA_043749005.1 Polaromonas sp.
AGTTCGGTGGTCTCGCAAACTCACCACAGTTCACAGCTTAGCCAGACATCAGGCCAGCCTGGCTTGGTTGAAGTCTGAGCTTCACCACGCGAACGAATCTGACAGGGCAGCAAATACCGTTGTGGTCACTCACCACTACCCAAACAAGCATTCAACTGCACCCAAATACCTTCAGGACCTCGTGACGGCTGGGTATGGTTCACACCTACCGCTTGACATGATCACGCAAGCCGACCTTTGGATTCACGGGCATACACACGACTCGTTTGATTACCGTGTGCAACACGCGGATCGATCTGTTCGGGTTGTTTGCAATCCTCGGGGCTATCCCGTGTCTGGTGTGACTGAAACGTACCAAAACCATGCCTTCAATGAACAGCTGCTAATCGATGTTCAGGAACTCAGGCAAGAGAACCCGCTATGACCCGGCAGCCCTGCTCGCCTTTAGTGGCACCCCTCCGCGATGTGTTGAGTTCCGACGGCCCGCAGTCTGAGTTGCTTGGCTGGCCGCCGACGCGCCTTGCCTCACCGCGGTGACTGCTGCTGCCATGGCTCTAGCCTCGGCTCACACTCCCATGCGCTGTCCTCTCAAGTTAATCGCATCGAATTACAGTTTCGCGACCGCTTGAAATGTCCCAATTAACAGCGAACATAAAATTCGGGAGTGGGTTCCAAGATCAAGCTTTTTGTACAAATTCACAATTCATTTAATATTTCAGTTTTAAGTGCTCAGCGGCAGCTGCCGCGAATTCCCATACTCAACCAATCCCCCACTTTTCAGCGCGCCCTCTTCATGTGTAGTCACTATCAAGCCGTTAAGGAGGCAGACCGCCTTCAAAAGTATTTTGGAGTTTCCCGGCCTGCATTAGAAGACCTCGCCGTGAAAGCTGACATGTGGCCCGGTTACTTGGGCGGCTTCATTCGTACACACCCGCATGCGGGAGTTGGCGATGAAGCTGTACCCTCCACTGAGCATCTGCCAGGCTTGTTTGGCCTGGTACCGCACTGGGCAGAAAGCACCAAGCTAACCAAAAGCACATTCAACGCGCGCGCAGAAACCGCCGCTGAAAAGCCCAGCTTTAGAGATGCCTGGAGGAAGGCGCAGCACTGCATCATCCCTGCAGAAGCGATTTACGAGCCTGACTGGCGTTCAGGCAGAGCCATCCCCACCCGCATTTCGTCTACGAACGGATCACCTTTGGGGATTGCTGGCTTGTGGTCGTCATGGAAGTCTGAGAAGGGTGAGGTCGTTCACAGCTTCACAATGCTGACAATTAACGCAACGTCTCATCCAATGATGCAGAACTTTCACAAGCCAACCGATGAAAAACGAATGGTTGTGATCTTGCCGCCAGGCCGGTATCAGGAATGGCTGGTGGCCAAACCACAAGAAAGTATGGACTTCATGATGCCGTTTGCAGCCATTGATCTGCAGTCGTCAGCTGCCGCCACCGAACACAGGGCATTGTTTTGATGAAAAACTACGCTGTCCTCTTCGTTTGCATGGGTAACATCTGCCGCAGTCCCACAGCACACGGAGTTTTTAATCGTAAGTTGAAGGGCACGGGTGTCGAGCATCAGGTGACAGTGGACTCAGCCGGGACACACAACTACCACCCCGGTAGCCCACCTGATGAGCGGTCACAGGCCCATGCCGCCAAACGTGGATATGACTTGTCGGATCTGCGAGCGCGACAGATCACAGACGATGATTACGCCGAGTACGACCTGATTTTGGTGATGGACTGGGACAATCTGGCCCTTGTTCAGGAAGACTGTCCGTCAGAGCACCGTGGAAAGATCAGGCGCCTTACGGAGTTCTGTCTGACGCATGATGCGCCGGTAGTGCCTGATCCGTACCATGCGGGCGCAAAGGGATTCGACCAGGTATTGGACTTGGTGGAGGATGCGTGTGATGGATTGCTGCAGCATGTGAGGCGAGAGTTTGGTAAGGGTTTAAGGTGAAAAATACCTTGACCCACGAAATATTCTCCGTTGCTGTGAGCCTCTGCCGAGCTGTACGGCGCTTGATCGGTCCTGTGTTGAGCCTGCTGTTGGTGCTCGGGTTTCCACCCGCGCATGCATGGGGTGCCCAGGGCCACCAAGTCATTGCCGGGCTTGCGCTTGCTCAGTTAACGCCCAAAGTCCGAATCGAAGTTGATCGGTTATTGGCACAACAGCCCGGGGAAACATTGATATCCATTTCAATGTGGGCAGATGAACACAAAAATCCAATCACAGCGCGTTGGCACTACGTTAACTTCCCGCGAGGCACTTGCAAATTTGAAGGTGCGCGTGATTGCCCTGATGGTCAATGCCTCACAGCGGCGATTGAAAAACAAACAGCGGTGTTGGCATCCAACTCTTCAGCTGAAAAAAGGCTAATTGCTCTGAAATATCTGGTGCACCTTGTTGGTGACGCATATCAGCCACTTCACGCCGGGTATGCGGACGATCGGGGAGGTAATCAGTTCCAGTTGCAAGCATTCATGCGCGGCACTAATTTGCATGCATTGTGGGACTCTGGGATCATTAACAACATGGGTGAGGATGTTGAAATGCTAACGGCCCGGCTGCTCGCGCGCAGTGCAGCGCAAGCACCTAATAGATGGAGCGCTGTTGAAGCAGCCCAGCAGTCATGTCAAATCGTGAGCCAAGCTGGGTTTTACCCCGAGCACCGTGTTGGAAAAGATTACATTGAGATTTTTACTCCCGTCCTGGAACAACAGTTGGCTGCCGCGGGCGGAGCTTTAGCAAGTCTGCTAAACCGAACGCTGGAGTGATTTTTGCTGTTCGGTAATCCATTGGACATCACGGGTAACGCCCCTCACGTGCGTCTTGCGGAAATCGGGAAATGAGCCAACTTGAAGTGCAAGGATTGAAGCTCGGTCGGTTTCATACCAAGCGCTTGCGTGATGTGTATCGCTCCGCCGGTTGGCCGTTTCTGGACACTATTGAGATAGAACTGATCGCTGCAGGGCTGTTGGAACAAGTCACCGAGAAAACGGGGCACGCGACAGTTCGCGTGACAGCCAGCGGCATCGCGCATCTGGCTCTGTCCATTCAACGCAACCGGCAAAACCGCTCAGCACACGAAATCCTCGTTGACAGAATCGGCCAGGAAATGCTGCGCGATGGACGCGTTGTCTGGACCGGTCTTGGATTACGGGCGGGTCTGACCGCGGGCGTTGGAGAGCCAATTCGCTGGAAGATGTGCCGACCTGACGTGTTCTCCATTCGCAACACAACAGTTGCCGGTTATCTGGAGCCGATCGTTCACGAAATCAAAGTCAGTCGGGCTGATCTGCTGGGTGACCTTAAATGCAAGGACAAGCGGGACAGCT
>JAYVEE010000275.1:0-3337 GCA_043749005.1 Polaromonas sp.
ACTATGGCTCAGACTTCTCACGGGCAAATACACCACCACTGCCTGGCCCAGTTTGAACGCGCCGGCAACGCCAATACTGTTCCATTCCGCCACTTCGACAGAATTCAAACCATAGCGTTTGGCAATGCTGGCAACTGTTTCGCCTTTACGCGCCTTGATAGTGGCACGTCGCGTCACGAGTTCTGGTGCCAGCGACACTTGTGCGTTGTCGGCCACATGGCTGGTCACATCAGTTTCATTTTTAGCCGAGCGGGGTACCAGCAGCGTAGAGCCTGCTTTGATGAGCATGCGGGGCGGAATGTTGTTGACGCTGCGCAAGTCGTTTTCACTCATGCCGACACGCCTGGCAGCATCGCTCACGCTGACGGTTGTTGGCGCGGTCCAGGCTGTCCAGCTTGCATACTGACCTTGACTATGAGCCTCAAAGTTGCGCTGAAAAACCAGCGCGCTGTCCCAGGGCAACAGTATCTGAGGGGTACCGGATGCAATGATGACCGGTCGATGTGCCGATGGATTCAGTGCCTTGAAATCTTCAATCCGTACATCCGCCAGTTTCGCTGCAAGTGCCACATCAATATCGCGACTCAGCTGCACCTGCTGGAAATACGGGTGGTTGGCAATCAATGGCAACTCGGTTCGAAACCCCTGTGGGTTGGCCACAATATTTTTAACCGCTTGCAGCTTGGGCACGTACATGCGCGTCTCGGCTGGCATGTCCAAGTCCAGATAGCCCGTACCCAGGCCGGCTTTTTTATTGCGGGCAATGGCGCGGCTCACGCTGCCTTCGCCCCAGTTATAGGCTGCCAGTGCCAGATGCCAGTCGCCAAACATGCCGTGCAGTTTTTGTAAATAGTCCAGCGCGGCGCGGGTCGATGCCAGCACGTCGCGGCGGTCGTCCCTGAAGGCGTTTTGCTTCAGGTCAAAGTACTTGCCCGTAGCCGGCATAAACTGCCACATGCCAGCCGCTTTGGCACTTGACACTGCTTGCGGGTTAAAGGCACTTTCAATAAACGGCAGCAACGCCAGCTCGGTCGGCATCTGGCGACGTTCCAGTTCTTCGACGATGTGAAACAGGTATTTGCTGGACCGCTCGGTCATGCGCTGGATGTAATCAGGCCGGCTTGAATACCACTGCTCGCGGTCTGTGACCAGCGGGTCCTGCAAGTCAGCCATGGCGTAGCCACGACGGATGCGGTCCCACAATTCTTTGGGTGGCTCGGCAGAAGTAACTTTAAAGCCGCCGATTTGGCTTGGCGTGATGGCCTGCAAGGGCGCATTGGAAATTTGCGGTCTTCCTGCAGTTACCGGTGAGTCAGGTGCTGCAGAAATGGTGATGACCGGATCTCCAGGCATGCCAGGCTTGGTAGCGCAGCCCGCCAGAAAGACGGCGCAAAGAAGGGTCGCATAAAGACGATGAGGGGTCATTTAAATCTATTTTTAAATTGCCGAATAGCGGCAAACACTGAGACGTCGTCTTGGGCTGCTGCATCAAACTGCCGGGCAGATGAAATGAGTGCGTTTTTCCGGGTGCGCAGAAATGGGTTGATCAAAAGTTCTTGGGCAATTGACGTGGGCAGCGTGGGCTTATTTTGTTCACGCAGACTTTCGCAACGCATCTGATACGCGGCAAGTGTCTGGTTATCTGGATCAACCGCTACGGCAAAGCGCAAATTACTTAGTGTGTATTCATGTGTGCAGCAGACTTCTGTGTTGCCCGGCAATGCAGCCAACTTGTCAAGGGACGCCAGCATTTGGGAGGGCGTACCCTCAAAAAGTCGCCCGCAACCGCCTGAAAAAAGCGTGTCACCGCAAAACAGCAACGGCTTGCCATTCATGTCGGGTGTGTAGTAGGCAATATGGCCCGATGTGTGACCAGGCACATCAATGACGTTGAAGTTGAGCCCCATGGCGTTGACGTTGTCGCCTTCCTTGAGCGGTGCATAAGGCTTGGGGATGTGCTCAGTAGCCGGACCATACACCGCGGCGCCTGTTTCATTGCGCAGGGTATCGACACCACCAGTGTGGTCGGCGTGGTGATGCGTGACTAAAATTGCACATAACTGCAAATTGTTCTGTTGAAGTACGCGTTGCACTGGGGCTGCGTCACCCGGATCCACCACTAGCGCTTGATGGCCGTCATGTAGCAACCACAGGTAATTGTCTGCAAAGGCGGGGATAGGAATCAATGTCAGCATGTATGAATTTTTTTGTCGCTTTTTTGAGGAGCTTTAAATTATAGGTTTGACCGACTGGCTAAAAACCCCACCTGGGCAGTATCTGCTGGCGTGGGAGCACGGGCAATTTGACCAGGCTGTGAGCAATATATTTGGCTACCACGCACTGCAACTCGGTTTTGCTGAATTGGATGCTCTGCGGGCCAACCGCATGCCGCATAAATGGTTGGCAACAGCGTTACCAAACCATTCTGTCGGTAGTGAGACTAAGGTGGACGTATCAAGTTCCCGTCTGAGAGCAGCGATGGTGACCGATGCGGGTGCTTTGCCTTTTTCTGCCAACAGCCTGGACTTGTTGGTGCTGCCCCACACGCTCGAATTAAGCCAGGATCCGCACGCCACGCTGCGCGAGGTCGAGCGGGTGCTGGTGCCTGAAGGCCGTGTCGTCATCAGCGGCCTGAACCCAACCAGTTTGTGGGCCATGCGCCAACGGCGTGCGCATTTTTACCAACGCTTTGGCCGCAGTGATCTGTTTTTGCCAGAGGCTGGAGAATTCATTGGCTACTGGCGTTTGCGTGACTGGCTGCGGTTGCTCAATTTTGAAGTTGAATCGGGCTGTTTTGGTTGCTACCGCCCGGCCTTTGAAACCAACAAGTGGCTGTCCCGCTTTGAATGGATGGACACAGCAGGCGGGCGCTGGTGGCCGATCCTTGGCGCAGTATATTTTTTGGTGGCCGTCAAGCGAGTTCGCGGCATGCGGCTGCTGGAGCCTGCCTGGAAAACACGAAAATCCGTGGCAACTGCACCCGTCGCTGTTGCCAATAAGGAACCGAATCTTCATCTCATGACCGACTTTTTAGAAAAATAACCATGACAGAGCAGCAAAAAAATGCAATTCCCCAGCCCGTGGTGATTTACACCGACGGCGCCTGCAAGGGCAACCCTGGCCCAGGCGGATGGGGCGCACTGCTCAGTCAGGGCGGCATTGAGAAGGAAATTTTTGGTGGCGAATTGGTCACGACCAACAACCGAATGGAGCTGTCAGCGGTGATCGAGGCGCTTGCAGCACTTAAAAGGCCATGCAGCGTGACGTTGTATCTGGACAGCGAGTACGTACGCAAAGGCATCACTGAGTGGATACACGGCTGGAAAGCGCGCGGCTG
>JAYVEE010000276.1:0-3332 GCA_043749005.1 Polaromonas sp.
AAACGAAACAGGTGGCTTTGCGCCCGACCCTTACGTTGATTATTCGCAGCCATGGTTTGGCAACCACAAAGTCTTGCGCGGCGCATCATTTGCCACCCGTGCCCGTATGAAAAGCCCCAAGTACCGCAATTTTTATCTGCCTGAGCGGGATGACATGTTTTGTGGATTCAGGTCTTGTTCGCTATGAAGTTAGGAGCTGTTTGCAGCCGAATTAACTGGTTTTCCGGCTAATCTTATATATAAAATCAGTTGATACTGGTTTTTTTAAGCATTTCTCTCCACCATGAATTCCTTTTCTGGCAGCTTGGCAGCAGCTTTCTCGCTTCTTACAGGCGTTGACGCATTACTGCTGGATGTAGTGCTGCGCTCGCTGGTGGTTAGCGCGTCAGCTTGCATCATCGCATCAAGCCTGGGACTGCTGCTGGGCGCTTGGATTGGCGTGTCGCGGTTCAGGGGGCGTGGTGTGGTGCTGGCGCTCCTTAACACCGCCTTGGCTTTGCCGTCTGTTGTGGTCGGGCTGGTGGTGTATATGCTGCTGTCTCGCACTGGGCCCTTGGGTTTTTTGGGTTGGCTGTTCTCGTTCAAGGCCATGGTTTTGGCGCAAAGCGTGCTGGTGTTGCCGGTGGTGGTGGCGCTGGTGCGCCAGACAATTGAAGACGCGGATGGCAACCATGGAGAGCAGTTTTCATCGTTGGGCGCAGGGCCTTTCATGCGCAGTTTGATTTTGCTGTGGGACGAACGATATGCTTTGCTGACTGTGCTGATAGCCGCTTTTGGAAGGGCAATTTCAGAAGTCGGCGCAGTAATGATTGTGGGCGGCAATATCGATGGATTTACCCGGGTGATGACAACTTCCATAGCGCTGGAAACGAGCAAAGGGGATTTGCCGATGGCGCTTGCATTGGGCATGGTGCTGCTCGGTGTGGTGTTGCTGCTCAATGGGTTGATCAACGTGGTCAAACGCGTGGTAGCGACTCAATGACACAGCTTTTTAATTTGCAGTCAGCCAGCGTGCAGTTTGGATCGGTTAGGGCTTTGATCGACTGTGATTTGATCATCTGCGTGGGTGAGCGTGTGGCTTTGATTGGTTCTAACGGCAGCGGCAAAAGCACGATGCTGCGTGTGCTGCATGGTTTGCTTGCACCGTCAACGGGTGTGCTGTCGGTAAAACCATCTGCTGCGCAAGCCATGCTGTTTCAACGCCCATACATGCTGCGCGCCAGTGTGCTGCACAACATTGCTTTCGGTCTGTGGCTGCGCGGCCAACCTTGGGCAGCGGCCAGGGATCAAGCCTTGCAGGCGCTGGCGCGCGTTGGGTTAACTGCCCTGGCTACGCGCAACGCCAAGGCGTTGTCGATTGGCCAGCAGCAGCGCGTGGCACTGGCGCGTGCCTGGGCGGTCAAGCCGCAGGTGATGCTGCTGGACGAGCCGACAGCCAGTCTTGACCCCGGTGCCAAACACGAGGTTGAGCGGCTGTTAGCCGAATTTGCAGGCAGCGGCATGACTCTCATTTTTAGCAGCCACAATCTGGGCCAAGTCAAGCGCCTGGCCAATCGGGTGATTTACCTGGAGCGCGGCCGGGTGGTGGCTGATCTGCCGACACGCGATTTTTTTAATGGCCCGCTGCCCGATGCAGCTGCAAACTTTCTCAAAGGAGAACTAGGGTGATGCTGATGCGGTTATTTTTAAAGTCTGTTAAGACTGTAGCCCTTATTTTATGGGTGCAAACAGCTATTATTTCAATAGCACAATCACTACCAGGCGGTGGAGCAATTGTGATGGCGTCTACCACTTCGACCGAGCAATCAGGGCTATTCAAAAAATTGTTGCCCGAATTCAAAAAGGCAACGGGTATTGATGTAAAAGTCGTCGCGGTTGGTACCGGTCAGGCCATCGACATGGGTCGCCGTGGCGATGCCGATTTACTTTTTGTACACGACCAGGCGGCAGAAGAAAAACTCGTAGCCGAAGGTATTGCCATCAAACGCTTTCCCGTCATGTACAACGATTTTGTGCTGGCTGGCCCGGCCGTTGACCCAGCCAAAACCAGAGGCAAGGACATTGCTGAAGCGCTAAAAAAACTCAGTGCCAGCAACGCCGATTTCATCTCACGTGGTGACAAAAGCGGTACTCACGCAGCGGAGTTGCGCTACTGGAAAGCTGCGGGTATTGACACGCCATCGGATAAACCAGTGTTTGGAAATTACAAAGCCTGCGGTTGCGGCATGGGCCCGGCTCTGAACATGGCAGCCAGCAGCGGCGGCTATGTGCTGACGGACAGGGGTACCTGGCTGTCGTTTAAAAACCGTGCGGACCTGACTATCCTGGTTGAAGGCGATACCCGCCTGTTTAACCAATACGGCGTGATGGTGGTCAACCCGGCCAGGCACCCGCAAACCAACGCTGTCGAGGCGCAAAAATTTGTCGATTGGGTGATTTCGCCTGCGGGGCAGGGCGTGATTGCAGGCTACAAAATTGGCGGAGAGCAGCTGTTTTTTCCGAATGCGGGAAGGTAAACCTGCATCTGGATTTAAAAACCAGAAGTGAAACATCTCATGATCGTTCCTGTGTTGATCCAGCACAATAGTGACCATACTAACCAAGGCATTTCTGCAGTTGATTGATCAACGCGGCAACCGCATTTTGAAAGTGAATGATGATATTTTTTAGGGCTCTACCTACTGCAGTTGTCGTGATTTCCGGTGTTTTGGTTTCTGGTTTAGCTTGCTCTCATACCGACACTGCAAATGTCGACGTCAAAGATGCCTGGGTGCGCAGTACCGTGTCGGGGCAAATGGGTACGGGCGCATTCATGAAGATCACCGCCAAAACGGGCACACAACTGGTGGGAGTGTCATCGCCCGTCGCAAGTGTGGCTGAGGTGCATGAAATGAAAATGGACAAAGACATCATGAGGATGCGCGCCGTGCCTGTACTTGACTTGCCCGCAGGCAAAACGATCGAGTTAAAACCCGGTGGATACCACGTCATGTTGATGGATTTAAAGCAACCTTTTCTGAAAGACAGCAAAGTACCTCTGACATTAATGTTCAAGGACGCCAAGGGCGTTCAAACCAGGATGGAATTAACGTTGCCCGTTACCAATGTCGCTCCGGGTAGCGCGTCTGGCAAAGCAGATCCGCATAAGCATTAATGACGAAATACTGATCAGCTGCGTTTCAAAGTTGCTCCCAGCCGCCTGTAAACTGTGGCGCGGCTGATGCCTAACGTTTCAGCGGCTTTTTGCACATTGCCACGTGCTTCGTCAACGGCCTTGCGTATGAGTGCGGTCTCTATGTCTTTTAAGGGCGGTGGTGGGCTAACAGGCGCGG
>JAYVEE010000277.1:0-3300 GCA_043749005.1 Polaromonas sp.
ATCATCCTCGGAATTGTGATGCTGCTGCGCGGGTTCGTTGATGCCCTGTTAATGCGCGCGCACCAGGCGATGTCCTTTGGGGACAACACCGGTTTTTTGCCACCCCATCATTACGACCAAATTTTCACTGCGCACGGCGTGCTGATGATATTTTTTGTCGCCATGCCGCTGGTGACCGGTTTCATGAACTTTGTAGTGCCCTTGCAAATTGGGGCTCGCGACGTGTCTTTTCCATTTTTAAATAATTTCAGTTTCTGGATGACTGCCAGCGGTGCAGTTTTGATGATGGTGTCCTTGTTTGTGGGGGAATTCGCAGCCACGGGATGGCTGGCTTACCCGCCGTTGTCAGGCATTTTGCAAAGCCCAGGTGTTGGCGTTGACTACTACATTTGGGCCCTGCAGATTGCGGGTATCGGCACGTCGCTATCAGGGATCAATTTGATCGCCACCATCATCAAAATGCGAGCACCCGGTATGACCATGATGAAAATGCCGATCTTCACTTGGACCGCTTTGTGCACCAACGTGTTGATCGTGGCAGCTTTTCCGGTTCTGACGGCTGTGCTGGGCTTGCTGATGCTTGACCGTACGGTGGGAACAAACTTCTTTACCAATGACCTAGGCGGCAACGCCATGATGTATGTCAACCTGATCTGGATCTGGGGCCATCCCGAGGTTTACATCCTGATATTGCCAGCCTTTGGCATCTTCTCTGAAATCGTTTCAACTTTTAGCCACAAACGCTTGTTTGGTTATGCGTCTATGGTTTACGCAACTGTCGTGATCACCGTTTTGTCTTATATTGTCTGGCTACACCATTTCTTCACCATGGGTTCGGGTGCCAGTGTGAATGCTTTTTTTGGCATCACCACGATGATCATTTCCATCCCCACTGGCGCCAAGATTTTCAACTGGCTATTCACCATGTACCGCGGGCGCATTGTTTTTGATGTCCCGATGTTATGGTCAGTTGGCTTTATGGTCACATTTGTGATTGGCGGCATGACGGGCGTGCTGCTAGCTGTTCCCGCTGCTGACTTTGTACTGCACAACAGTCTTTTCCTGATCGCCCACTTTCACAACGTCATTATTGGCGGCGTGTTGTTCGGTATGTTTGCCGGTATCAATTACTGGTTCCCCAAAGCCTTTGGCTACAAGCTTGATGCTTTTTGGGGCAAGTGCTCGTTTTGGTTCTGGTTGGTTGGTTTTTACCTTGCCTTCATGCCGCTGTACGTATTGGGCTTGATGGGCGTGACCCGGCGCATGAGCCATTTCGATGACCCTTCATTGCAGATCTGGTTCCAGGTAGCCGCTTTCGGCGCCGTGTTGATCGCGCTCGGACTGGCCTCTTTCCTGATTCAATTGGTGGTAAGTTACCGGAACCGGGAACAGCTGCGCGACGTTACGGGTGACCCATGGGATGGTCGGACTCTGGAATGGTCAACAGCTTCGCCACCACCAGACTACAACTTTGCGTTTACCCCAGTTGTGCATGAACTCGATGCCTGGCACGACATGAAGCAGCGTGGCCACCAACGGCCGGTGCAAGGCTTTAAAGCCATTCACATGCCTAAAAATACGCCGGTTGGTTTTGGTATCGCAATGCTTTGCGCTTTGATTGGTTTCGCAGTGATCTGGCACATGTGGTTGGTTGCAGCGGTGGCTGCAGCGTTGACCCTTGTCACCATCATTGCGCACACCTTCAACTACAAACGCGATTTTTATATCCCTGTGGGACAAGTCGAGAGTTCTGAAAACCAGCGCACCTCGCTGCTTGCGGCCCAGGCTTAACTTGATTTTTTGAAGCGGCAATAAACATGCAAACCTCTCCCTCCTTGGCGACCGCCAGCGCGGTACGCTTTTACGACGACGGCGATCATCATCCCCAGCAAGGCACTTTGCTGGGGTTCTGGATCTACCTAATGAGCGATTGCCTGATCTTCGCTGTACTGTTTGCGATCTACGCGGTGCTGGGCCGCGGTTACGCCGCCGGGCCCTCGGGGGCTGACCTTTTCAACTTGCCGCTCGTGGCCGCAAATACTGCTTTGCTACTATTTTCATCGGTGACTTACGGTTTGTCGATGATCGGTATGCAGCATGGCCGCAAAAAAGCGGTTCTTGGCTGGCTGGCCGTCACCGGTTTGTTTGGCTTGGGTTTTCTTGGCCTGGAACTGTTCGAGTTTTCCCACCTGATTCATGAAGGTGCCGGGCCGCAACGCAGCGCATTCTTGTCAGCCTTCTTTACGTTGGTGGGTACGCACGGTTTGCATGTGACTTTTGGCATGATCTGGTTGGTCACTTTGATGGTTCAAGTCGGCCGGTTCGGGCTGACCACCGAAAACAAACGACGTCTCATGTGTTTATCCATGTTTTGGCACTTTCTGGACGTCATCTGGATTGGTGTTTTCACCTTTGTTTATTTGATGGGAGTCCTGCCATGAGCGAGCATTCGAATGCGTCAGACGACAACAGCGGCTACCACGCCAGCGTTAAAGGCTATTTGACGGGTTTTTTCCTTTCAGTGGTGCTCACTGCCATCCCGTTCTGGCTTGTGATGGGCAAAGTTTTACCCACATCCGGTATCACGGCGTTGGTGATCCTGGGTTTCGCAATGGTTCAGATCGTTGTACACATGGTTTATTTTTTACACATGAACACCCGGGTCGAGGGCGGCTGGTCCATGCTTGCGTTGCTGTTCACTGCGGTGTTGGTTCTGATCATGCTATCCGGGTCAATTTGGGTGATGTACCACCTCAATACCAACATGATGCCGGTGCACGACATGACAGAAATGCGTAACATGCCCTGACGATGGTTGACGACACCGATTTCCCACCGCAGCCCGCCAAGCGAGGCTTGGTATGGCTGCTGCTTTTGCTTGCAGGCATGGCATTTATGGGTCTGCTGGCGCTCGGTGTCTGGCAAGTTCAGCGCCTCCACTGGAAGTTGGCATTGATCGACAGGGTTGAACAACGTGTCCATGCTATACCGGTTGCGGCACCTGGACAGGACCAATGGGCCGCCATAAATCGCGAAGCAAGTGAATACACCCGAGTTCAGGTCTCTGGCCGCTTTGATCACAGCCGGGAAACGCTGGTACGCGCAAGTACCGAGCTGGGCCGCGGCTTTTGGGTTATGACCCCCATGCTGGTCACGGAGGGCTTTTGGGTTGTCTTGAACCGTGGATTCGTGTCTGAGGCTTACCGCTCGCCAGCCTCGCGTGTCGGCAGCGCTGGGCAACAGAATGAGAATGTCATTGGTTTGCTCCGGCTTACCGAGCCTGGCGGCAGTTTTTTGCAA
>JAYVEE010000278.1:0-3296 GCA_043749005.1 Polaromonas sp.
GCCGCGCGTGAATTGAAAACATGGAATTAACACTTGCTGCCACGGCTTTGCTTATGGGTCTTGCCGGTGGGCCACACTGCGTGGCCATGTGCGGAGCGGCGTGTGCAGGCATCGGTCGCACCCAGGCAGGCCAAACCACGCGCGCCTTATGGGTGTTTCAAGGAGGCAGACTGCTTGGGTACTCCGCTTTGGGGGCACTTGCAGCAGCGTCAATGCAGGGTTTGGGCTGGCTGAGTGTTTATTCAGCAGCGCTCAGACCTCTTTGGACACTGTTTCATGTTGCGGCTGCCCTGCTGGGGTTAATGCTTTTGTGGCGCGCACGTCAGCCAATCTGGCTTGAAGGCGCTGCTCGCAAGGTGTGGCAAAGCGTGCGTGCAATCACTGGCGATCTGAAGGGCAGTGCAAGCTTGGCGCCCGTTGGTTTGATGGGTTTGTTGTGGGCGTTGTTGCCGTGCGGCCTGCTGTATTCAGCTTTGCTGGTTGCGGCCATGACCGGTAGAGCCAGTCATGGTGCGGGTGTCATGGCGTTGTTTGCACTGGGTAGTGGCGTGTCGCTAATGGCTGGACCCTGGCTATGGCTACGCTTGCGTGGGCAGGGATCTGGTCAGTGGGCTATACGCATTGCAGGTTTGACACTACTGAGCAGCTCGGTCTGGGCGCTGTGGATGGGGCTGGTACACAACACTGCACCCTGGTGTCTCAGTCCGTGAATGGTGCTCGGATCACGATTGAAATAACTCTTACAATTCGTTTTTTCGGGCATTTTCCGGTATGCGGCCCTAGACTTTACGGATGTAAGACATGTTCAAAAAGCAGATCTGGTTGGTCGGGTTGTCCGCTCTGATGTTGGTCGCTTGCGGTAAAAAGTCCGATACGCCCGCAGCGACTTCTCCTGCGACCTTGTCTGCAGTTGCCGCTGAAGAAAAAATCCTCAACATCTACAACTGGCCTGACTATATTGCCAAAGACATGGTGGCTGGTTTTGAAAAAGAAACCGGGCTCAAGGTCAATTACCAGACTTTTGAAAATAACGAAGGCCTGCAAGCCAAGCTGGTGGCAGGCAACACGGGTTACGACATCGTGGTGCCCGGTGCCGTATTTGCCAAGCCTCAAATAGAGTCGGCCTTGCTGCAAAAACTCGACAAAACCAGATTGACCAACATTGCCAATCTTGACCCTGCCATCATGGCCAAGCTAGGCGCCGTAGACCCCGGCAATGCATACCTGGTGCCTTGGGCTTGGAGCTTTACTACGGTAGGCATCAACACAGCCAAAGTAGCCCAGGCGCTGGGCAGCACACCGATGCCCGCCAATGCATGGGACCTCGTGTTCAACCCCGAATACACGGCCAAGCTCAAGTCGTGCGGTATAGCGTTTCTGGATTCACCTACAGAAATCATTCCGCCAGCATTGCACTATCTGGGCAAAAACGCCTACTCAAACGACACTGCGGACCACAAAGCAGCAGGTGAGTTGCTGGCCAAAGTACGGCCGCATATCCGCCTGTTTACCAGTACGATGATTGATGACCTGGCAGGCGGGAAGGCTTGCGTGGCACTGGGTTGGGCCGGTGACATCAACATTGCACGTGCCCGTGCGATTGAAAATAAAAACGGCAATGACATCCAGACTCTGCTGCCCTTGACAGGCGGATTGATCTTTTTTGACAACCTGGCAATACCCAAAGACGCCAAGCACCCCAACAACGCACACGCTTTTATCAACTACTTTTTAAAACCTGAAGTTTCTGCATCACTCACCAACGAGCTGGGTTACGCCACAGCTAACAAGATGAGTTTGGCCAATGTGAAGCCTGAGATTGCCAAGGACCCGACGGTCTTCCCCGATGCAGCCAACCTGCAAAAAATGGTGTCGCCCAACAGTTTTAGCAACGAGGCACGCCAGTCTCTGAGCCAGGTGTTCACGCTGTTTAAAAAAGGCAGTTAAATTTTGTCGGGCTATTTGCAAACAGATGAGCTTGTCAAGCGCTTTGACGGCGTGGCGGCGGTTGACAACGTATCGCTGACCATCAACAAGGGCGAGATTTTTGCGCTGTTAGGCAGTTCGGGTTGCGGCAAATCCACCTTGCTACGCATGTTGGCCGGTTTTGAGACACCCACATCGGGCAGCATCATGCTGGCGGGCTCCGACATTGCTGCCATGCCGCCTTATGAGCGACCCATCAATATGATGTTTCAGTCGTACGCACTGTTTCCGCACTTGACGGTGTGGGACAACATTGCCTTTGGGTTGAAGCGCGAGCGCATGCCAAAGGCACAGATTGCACTGCGAGTTGATGAAATGCTTCGCCTGGTGCAATTGCAAGACTTTGCCGAACGCAAGCCGCATAAACTCTCGGGTGGTCAGCAGCAACGCGTCGCGCTGGCGCGCAGTCTGGCCAAAAAGCCGCAGTTGCTGTTGCTGGATGAGCCCTTGGGTGCACTTGACAAAAAGCTGCGCGAGCGCACCCAGTTTGAGCTGGTCAATATTCTCGAATCTGTCGGCGTGACCTGCGTGATGGTGACGCACGACCAGGAAGAAGCCATGGCGATGGCCAGCCGCATTGCGGTGATGAGTCGCGGCCGTGTGCTGCAAGTGGGCACGCCGAAGGAAATTTATGAATACCCGAATTGCCGTTTTGTGGCGGACTTTATTGGCAATGTCAATTTGTGGGAAGGCACGCTTGCCCTGGATGCAGCCGGCCGCTGCGAAGTGAAAACCGCGAATGGTGTTGTCAGCGTGGGCCACGGTGTCAGTGGGTCGCCTGACATGGCCTGTGCCGTGGCCATCCGCCCTGAAAAGATCACCATATCAAAAATCCGGCCGGCAGCAGTAGTTAATCTGTTTACCGGCACGGTCAAAGAAATTGCTTATTTCGGCAGCTACAACACATTCATTGTGGAGGTACCAGGCGGCGCGATGGTAAAAATTCTGGAGGCCAACACATCGCGGTACACGTCCCAAGCCGGCGGTGGCGACATTACCTGGAACGACGCGGTGTTTTTCTGGTTTGACATAACAGCGCCTGTGGTGCTAACGCAATAAGCATGAAAGTGTTGTTGAATCCTGGCCGACGCTTGGTGATTGGCGTGCCTTACCTTTGGTTGCTGCTGTTTTTTGTTTTGCCGTTCTTGATATTGCTTCGCATCAGCGTGACCGACATGGGCGGCGGCTTTGACCCATTCGCTCCTTTGATTAATACATCGGGCGATGCATGGCGGTTTATGCTGGAGTTAAAAAACTACATCAATATTTTCAGCGACGGCGTGGATGGCCCCACCATTTATATTGACGCT
>JAYVEE010000279.1:0-10755 GCA_043749005.1 Polaromonas sp.
ATGATTTTTGTTTTTGATCAGCCAGCCAAGCAATGCTTCTGGATGAAAAATACGCTTATTCCGTTGAGTGCAGCCTTTGTCTCTGACGACGGAGTCATCGTCAACATTGAAGAGATGAAACCGTTAGCGCTGGATGCGCATTGTTCTGCGCTACCTGTGCGCTATGTGCTGGAAATGAACAAAGGCTGGTTTGCTAAAAAAGGCATCAAGGCTGGCAGCAAACTGCAAAGCGCACTGTTTCAAGTTCAGAAATAAAAAAAGCCGACGCAAGTGTCGGCTTTTTTAAAGGTTAGAAAGAGCAATCAGGCGAAGTTGGCCTCAGCAAAGCTCCAGTTCACCAAGCTTGAGAAAAAGGTTTCCACAAACTTGGGTCGAGCATTGCGGTAGTCGATGTAGTAGGCATGCTCCCAAACATCAACTGTCATCAATGCTTTGTCAGCGGTTGTCAGCGGCGTGCCAGCAGGGCCGGTATTGACAATATCTACCGAACCATCGGCCTTTTTTACAAGCCAGGTCCAGCCCGAGCCAAAATTTGCCACTGCAGATTTGACGAACGCCTCTTTAAAACTGGCATAAGAGCCGAATTTCGCGTTGATTGCTGCAGCCAGCGCCCCCGAAGGCTCACCGCCGCCAACAGGTTTCATGCAGCTCCAAAAGAAGGTGTGGTTCCAAACTTGGGCTGCATTGTTGTACACACCGCCGCTTGATTTTTTGACGATTTCTTCAAGTGTCATGGCCTCAAATTCAGTGCCCTTTTGCAGGTTATTGAGGTTGACAACATAAGCGTTGTGGTGTTTGCCGTAATGGTACTCAAACGCTTCCTGGCTGTAGTTGGGGGCTAACGCATCAATAGCGTAAGGCAGTGGGGGCAATTGGTGTTCCATGAGGTTTCCTTTTAATGTGACAAGTGGGATGACGTGAGATGAATAAAAGCCTAACAGACAAATTGTAAAAACTAAATCAGACGCGGGCCTGAAACGGTCAAATCGACCTCTCCATCCATAAGGGTTGCGCGCAATGCCTGCCCTGCCTGCGTTTGCTTGACACTGACAATCGCCTGACCTTCAAGGGTAGCCAACCAGGCATAGCCTCGTTTTAGTACCAGAGCCGGATTGAGCAGTCCAAGACGCACACTAGCGTTTGTGAAACGGTCCTTACACACGCTTGCATTGCGCTGAACAGCCTGTTTTAGCTCAGCCTCACACGAATTGAGGCGATTGTGTAAATGTGAATTGCTGGTACGTTGTGCATGCAGCAGATGCTGCTGATACAACGCCAGTCGCGACTGCTGTCGGGTAATAAAATTCGATGGACGGCCAAAACGTGATGTCGCGATATCCAGTCGCTGACTTTTAATTTGTGTCTGTCGTTCAATGGCGCTGCGGAGCCGGTTGGTCGCGGCGTCAAGCAGGTTTTGCAAAACCACCTGCGGCTGCGCGCACAACTCAGCGGCTGCGGTGGGAGTAGGCGCGCGGACATCAGCACAAAAGTCAGCAATGGTGAAATCCGTTTCATGCCCAATGCCGCTGATTACAGGTATCGGGGAGGCTACAACTGCACGAGCCAGGCTTTCGTTATTAAAAGCCCACAAGTCCTCCATCGCACCGCCGCCTCGCACCAGCAGCAACACGTCCACTTCGCTTCGCTCAATGGCTTTAAGCAAGGCATCCCGCAATTCACCAGCAGCCTGCGCGCCCTGAACGCTAGCTGGGTAAATCACGACAGAAATATGCGGCACGCGACGCTGCAAGGCCGTCACTACGTCGTGCAGGGCAGCCGCACCCAGCGATGTGACGATACCAATTGCTTTGGGCATCAGCGGTACAGAGCGTTTGCGACTTGAGTCAAACAGACCTTGCGCTTCTAGCTTCGCTTTGAGTTTTAAAAACTCCTCAAACAATGTACCCTGTCCGGCCTGGCGCATCGACTCTACGACCAGTTGTAGTTCGCCACGCGATTCATACACGCCCAGTCTGCCGCGCAGCTCAACCCGTTGCCCGTCACGCGGCGTGAAGTCAAGCAGGCTTGCAGCGCGGCGAAACATGGCGCAGCGAATCTGTCCATCGTTGTCCTTGAGTGAGAAATAACTATGCCCACTGGTTGCACGTGAATAGCCAGAAATTTCACCCTGAACCGCCACTGGATTAAAACGCCCCTCCAAACTGTCAGCAATTGCTTTGAGCAAAGAACCGACTGGCCATATGCGAACGCTCGACTGCTGCAGTCCTGATCCTTCAGCAGCATCAAGCATGACAACGCGCTTTAAGTGGCGAAATGATGTATGTCACAACGCATGCTGAACCACAAATATAGTCTCGGCAAATTGCTCGAAATGACGAAAGTCCGTTAAAAAACATAAAAGTTGGGTAATTTAAATCTGCTGAAAATTTGATTGCAAGGTCATATTTCAGATTCAGTGGGTCTTGACGATTTGTCAATCCTGCATTGCACGCCAAATTATCCATAAGTTTGTACGCAACTTCCCTTCACAAACCGTAAACCCGTTTGTTGCATCAGCCATAATTCAAGCAATCTATCTGTCCGGAGACACGCATTGTTTTCCATCATACAAGCCGCAGGCTGGCCTATCTGGCCACTGGTTGCCTGCTCTGTTTTGGCTCTGGCGCTCGTGTTTGAGCGTTTCAGCAGCCTGCAAATCAGAAAAGTTGCGCCGCCAAAACTGATAGACGAAGCAATTACGGTGTCGAAAACATCCGTCCCTACTCCCGATGTGGTGACACAATTGGAGCAAAACTCGGTGTTAGGTGAGGTGTTGGCCAGCGGCTTCAGAGCCCTGAATGCGCAGCCCAAAATCAGTGAGGATGATTTGCGCGCCACGATTGAAGGTGCGGGCCGTCAGGCGGCGCATAAACTTGAACGCTATCTGGCCGCATTGGCAACCATCGCCTCGGCTGCGCCTCTTCTGGGTTTGCTGGGCACGGTGATTGGCATGATCGAAATCTTTGGATCGCAGTCGGGTGGTGGTGCAGTCAGCGGTGCAGGGGCAGGCAATCCAGCTCAGTTGGCGCAGGGTATATCCATTGCCCTGTACAACACAGCTTTCGGCTTGATTGTGGCAATACCGGCACTCATTTTTTGGCGTTATTTCAGAGCCCGCGTAGACGGCTACCTGCTGACAATGGAATTGGCATCCGAGCGGTTTTTACGCCACCTTAACCATATTCGCAGGCCATGAATTTTCGTAAAGGCGCCCGGGACGAGCCGGAGATCAACTTAATCCCATTCATTGATGTGCTGTTGGTAGTACTGATTTTTTTGATGCTGTCAACCACCTACAGCAAGTTCACGGAGCTGCAGATCAAGCTGCCGCTGGCCGACGCCGAACAGCAGCGCGATTACCCCAGAGAGGTCATTGTGGCGGTTAGCAGCGATGGCCGCTACATGATCAATAAAACTCTGGTTGAAGGCCGCAGCATCGATAGTCTGGGCGCAGCGCTGGTGCTGGCAGCAACGGCTGGCAAAGATAGCGTCATCATCATCAGCGCTGACGCCAGCAGCAGCCACCAGTCGGTTATTTCCGTGATGGAAGCAGCCCGCCGAAATGGCTTCACGCAAATTACTTTTGCTACGCAAAGTGCCGCACAGGCTGGAGGGCGCTAGTTAATGAACAGCTGGCTTGCCCGTAGCTGGCGCAAGCGTGGATTTGTAGCCTGCATGTTGTGGCCCGTGTCGATGGTGTACGAGGTCTTGTCAGATTTACACCTTGCGCTGTACCGTTATGGCGTTTTAAAAGTTGGGCGCGCTACCGTACCGGTCATTGTGGTTGGTAATGTGATAGCAGGCGGCGCTGGCAAAACCCCGCTGGTGATGGCGCTTGTGCAGCATTTCATACGACAGGGCCTGCAGGCTGGCGTGGTGTCACGCGGCTATGGCAGGCAGAGCAAAACTTGTCTGGAAGTACTTGACAACACCCCTATTTCAGAGTCTGGTGATGAACCAGCCCTTATATTACGAACGCAAGAAGCTCCTGTTTTTATAGCGTCCAGGCGGATGGAAGCGGTCAAGGCGTTGCTTTGCAAATACCCCGCAACGCAAGTCATCGTCAGTGATGATGGCTTGCAGCATCACGCCTTGGCAAGAGACATTGAAATTACCGTGTTTGATGACCGGGGCATCGGCAATGGCTGGCTGTTGCCTGCCGGACCACTGCGTCAGTCCTATCAAGTTAACCAGCCAAGCCAAGGGCTGGTTCTGCATACCGGGCAAACGCCAGCGTTCAACGGTTACGTATCAACCCGGCAACTGGCTGAATTCGCACTGACAGCCGACGGCCATCAAGTGGCACTGAGCAGCCTGAAAGGCCAACCCCTGACTGCACTGGCAGGCATCGCCAATCCAGAAACTTTTTTTGCCATGCTCAGGGCAAATGGTCTGCAATTGCAGCACACCATTGCATTGCCAGATCATTTTGATTTTTCAGGTTACACATGGCCCGTATCAAATGATGCACTGGTTTTATGCACTGAAAAAGATGCTGTCAAGCTGTTTAAATCACCGCAGTTCAAGAAGTGCAGCGTGCTGGCGGTTCCGCTTGAGTTTTTGCCAGAACCCGCTTTTTTTGCTGCAGTGGATGCTCTGCTTCAACCACTACTCATCCAATCTTCTCAATTACCATCGCCCAATGGAGCTAAAAATGGACACAAAACTGCTTGAACTGCTGGTATGCCCGGTCACCAAGGGCCCACTCGTATTTGACCGTAGCAAACAAGAACTAGTTTCTCGCAGCGCCCGCCTGGCTTACCCCGTCAGGGATGGCATGCCTGTGATGCTGGAAAGCGAAGCCAGAGTACTGACAGACGAAGAGCTCGGCCTCTAACGCCTCGACATGCGCTTTACTGTTCTTATCCCAGCCCGTCTGGCCTCAACACGCTTGCCGAACAAGCCGCTGGCCGACCTGGGCGGAGCACCCATGGTGGTGCGGGTGGCTCAGCGCGCCAAGCTCAGCCAGGCTGAAAACGTGGTGGTTGCTACAGACAGCCAGGAAGTCATCGACCAGTGCGCGTGCTTCGATGTTCAGGCTGTGATGACTGCCGCGACCCACGTCAGCGGCAGTGACCGACTGGCCGAAGCTTGCAGCTTGCTGGGCCTGGCTGACGATGAGGTAGTGGTCAATGTACAGGGCGATGAACCGCTGATTGATGTGGCTTTAATGGATGCAGTTGCTCAGTTGCTGTGTGATCGGCCAGATTGCGTCATGAGTACTGCAGCGCATGCTATTGACAGCCTGGCCGACTACCTGAATCCAAATATGGTCAAAGTTGTGCTGGACGCACGTCAAACTGCGCTTTACTTCAGTCGCGCAGCTATCCCGTTTGCCCGTGACCACCTCGGTAGTGCGTGGTGGAACCCTGCCGGGAAGCTCGATTTGCCGCGACCACTGCGCCATGTGGGCATTTATGGCTACCGCGCCGGCTTTCTGAAAGCCTTTCCTGCGTTGTCACAAGCGCCTGTTGAGCAGCTTGAATGCCTGGAGCAACTCAGGGCTCTGTGGCATGGCTACAAGATTGCGGTGCATGTCACTGAACGGTCACCGGGAATAGGCGTGGACACTCCAGACGACCTGATCGCCGCCCGCAAACACTATTTGTAAACTGAACCGCGCGGCAGCGCCAGCGTCAGTGAACGACAAGAGGCGCGTGCTATCCTCGATGAGAAATTCTTCCCGTTTAGCTGCTAACCCCGATAAGCACTTGAACGCAAAAAACGACAAGGACAACCATGAGACTAATTTTGTTGGGCGCACCCGGTGCAGGCAAAGGCACCCAAGCCACATTCTTGTGCCGAAAATACAGCATTCCGCAAATATCAACTGGTGACATGCTGCGCGCTGCCGTCAAGGCCGGTACGCCGCTGGGCATAGAGGCAAAAAAAATAATGGATTCAGGCGGGCTGGTCAGCGACGATCTCATCATCAACCTGGTCAAGGAGCGCATTGCTCAGCCCGATTGTGAGCAGGGCTTTTTGTTCGATGGCTTTCCGCGCACCCTTCCCCAGGCTGATGCCATGAAGGCTGCAGGCGTCAAGCTTGACTACGTGCTTGAAATCGACGTACCGTTTGACGCCATCATCGAGCGTATGAGCGGTCGCCGTTCCCACACTGCGTCTGGCCGCACCTACCATGTCAAGTACAACCCACCCAAGGTTGAAGGCAAAGACGACATAACCGGCGAAGCGCTGATTCAGCGCGATGATGACAAGGAAGAAACAGTCCGCAAGCGGCTTGAGGTTTACAGCGCCCAGACCCGCCCTTTGGTAGCCTATTACTCTGATTGGGCCAAGACCGAGCCTGCCAAAGCGCCCGCTTACCGCGCCATCAGCGGTATGGGCAGCGTTGAAGACATTACCCAGCGCGCACTGCAAGCACTGGCAGGTTAATTTTCAGGCAGGGCTTGAACGCAGAGCGTAGGTCTTGCCAGCAACAAAAAGGTATTCGGCGCGCAATATTGCCGCTCCCTTTTCCCCAGTGAAGGTAAAACCAAGCACAGCCACACTGTCGCCCGGTTTGATCTCCGCCACATTCCACGCCTGAACGCGGCCAGGCGGCGCCAGTTCAATCTCCCAGCGCTTGTCCTGCCGCGTGGGTAATACCGCTTTTGCCAGAAGGCCTTTGCCATCCACCGGCGCAGACTGGACAGGCAACGTTCGCTGAACCAGGTCAACCGGCAACTTCAGTTCTGCAGGTAGCTCAATTTGCAGCTCGACATGCGGGTTTTGCCAAACTGACTTGACGACCTTGCCCTCCAGATATATCGGCCGGTCCTGATCAAAGCTGCTCCAGCCATGGTGTGCAAGAGCGGGCAAACAAAGACCAGTTGCAAACAAAGCTGTGGAAGTTTTCAATACATCGCGTCTTTTCATCACTCACTCATTAAGATCAAACATAAGCAATCCAGCGGCCACAGGTAATAACGGCCAGCCAAATCAAGGTAGACAAAACCATCTGCCAGCGCGCCAAGGCGTCCAGCTTGTCAAGGGATGCCCGTCCGTGAAACCAGGCCGCGTTGCACCCTGCCAGCATCAACAAAATCATCTTCAGAGTAAAAACGCGGTTGGTTAAAAGCTCTGCGGCTTGAGTCGCAAACATCAGTAACCCGGAGGCAGCGGCCAGCGAAAACCCGATCGCCGCCAATGTCAGACTCAAACTTGCTAAAGCCCTCACGTCCAGTATGGAACCTCGCCCAAAAACCCGAATCTCCAGCAGCACCAGATTGCCCACCAATAAGGCAATGCCGCAAATATGCACCACTTCCAGCGCCGGATAGGCCCAAACGCTGGCCTCGAGAGCTGCAAAAAAGTTCACAGCACCAATCCCATCATTCGCAGCATCATTTCAATGCGCGCCTTGACCGGACTTAAACCATTTGATGCAGGAAGGCGATCATTCACCCGGGGCAAAACCCGGCCTTGCGCGCAGCGTGTGGAACGTATGACTTGTACGCCTTGATCCAGCGCCTTCATCAATGCAGCTTCCAACGCCTGATGAACCGTACCGTTGCCGGTGCCCGCCACCACCAGCCCCTGCACACCAAGAGCCAGCAATGCATCCACCAGCGCACCATCTGCTCCCGCATAGTTCATGACAATTTCCACCTTTGGCCAGGAATGAACAGCATTCAGTATCGCTATGTTTTCAGTAGCTGCTTGCACCCGTATTTCTTGGGCATAAGACCACTTTTTAAATACATTCAGGGCATTTTCCTCAATGACACCTATCAAACCTGAATCACCTGAACTGAAAGCGTTGAGCTGGTAAGTGTGAACCTTTTGCACATCCAGCGCGCTATGTATATCCCCCGCGCAAACCGCCACTACGCCCTGTGCACCTGCATGCCGGGCCACAGTCACGGAGTCCAGCAGGTTTTGCGGCCCATCGGGCACCAACGCACTGGCTGGCCGCATGGCGCAGGTGAGCACCACAGGTTTGGCTGGGTTCAACACTGCCTGCAAAAAGTAAGCGGTTTCTTCCAGTGTGTCCGTGCCGTGAGTAATCACCACACCCCGTACATCGTTTTGCGACAGGTGATGTTGAACGCGGTTGGCCAGACTGGTCCAGACCTCGAACGACATGTCCTTGCTGTCAATTTGTGTCACTTGCTCGGTAACGACATCGCCCAACCCTGCAATACCGCCTGCCAGCTGCGAAATTCCGATGCAGGCAGCGATGTAATCAATATTGCTGAGGGGGTTGATGGCAACGCCAGCAATCGTTCCACCAGTTCCCAAAATCACGATTTTTTTAGACTGCATATTAAAAATATTGAAAAATCACTTGCAATTCGATAAAGGCTGGCTAAAAATACAGTTACTGGATATTAAAACAGCCTCCTGAATATTTCAGGTCAAGTTCTACCCAAGGATCGCAGCGATGAACACCATGAATCACTTCTCGAACATGACGTCCAACAGATCGTTAAATGTATCGCCTGACGGTCCCAAGCTGACCGCAAGACAGCAACAGATTTTTGAATTGATCCAGCGAGCCATCGCCAGTACGGGCGCACCGCCTACCCGGGCTGAAATAGCCAACGAACTGGGTTTTAAGTCTGCAAATGCGGCTGAAGAACATTTGCAGGCTCTGGCCCGAAAAGGCGTTATCGAGCTCGTCAGCGGCACCTCGCGCGGCATCCGCTTGCGCGCTGGCGACATGCGCAGTGTGAATGAATCGCGTCTTCATCAGTTTTCCCTGCCGTTGCAAAGCCTGGCCCAACTCGTCCTGCCGCTGGTGGGACGGGTTGCTGCTGGCAGCCCAATTCTGGCGCAGGAGCATATCGAGCAAAGCTATTCTTTCGGCGCTGGCATGTTTGAAAAACAGCCGGATTACCTGCTTAAAGTGCGCGGCATGAGCATGCGCGATGCCGGCATCATGGATGGCGATTTGCTCGCCGTCAAACAAACCAAGGAAGCCAAAAATGGCCAAATCGTGGTGGCGCGTCTGGGCGACGAGGTCACTGTCAAACGCTACAGACGCACCAAGGACGTGATTGAACTGCTGCCTGAAAACCCTGACTTTAGAACCATTGTGGTGGCACCGGGAGAGCCGTTTGAGCTCGAAGGCTTGGCTGTAGGGCTGATTCGAAACACGATGACAATGTAACAAAACGGGCCACGCAGCAGGTGGCGGGCGTTTGGCCTGGTGTAAAGCCAGGCCAACACCCTGTTGCACTGGTCTTTTCGGTTTCAATCTGCGCAGCAGAGACCAGCCGTATCGCAATCCTGCCTGTAGTTATTGAGGTTTAAACCTCTATTAATTCAGGAGTTCATGATGGGAATCGCTAGTTTTTCACCACAATTTGGTCGTACTACAGGGCTGTCTGTATTGTTGGCGCCAGTTCATGCGCTCGTAGCGCTGTTTGTTCCTGCACAGTCCGCATTGATCCCCACTCGCCCTGCTGCTGGACCGACTGTAGCAGGCGGCGTTACGGGCTATTCACGCAAAATACCCGAATCGACCAGCTTAAATTCAGCTCAACCAGCTGTGGCAGTCGCGCCCGTGCAGCGCTTGAAAATCGTGCGCGAGTTTGAACCTGGTGCGAGCCGTTCGTGTGCAGGACGCTTGGTCATTTCAGGGCGCATGGCGGATGTATGCGCAGAGCTTGAACGCATGGCAGGTTGATGTATCTAAACCAGCGCGAACAAGGTGCACCCTGGAGCATTGATGTTCGCTGCAGATTTATCTGCCCGTTCAGGCTGCGGTTGAAAAACCCGTAAAAACTTGCAGGCACAATATTGGTATGAATATTGTGATTCTTGACGACTACCAGGATGCGGTGCGCAAACTGCCATGTGCCGCGAAACTTGACGCCTACCCTGCCAAGGTTTACACCAATACCATCAAGGGGATTGGCCAGCTTTCCATCAGACTTAAGGATGCTGACGTCATTGTTCTCATTCGTGAACGGACCCACCTGAACCGGCAGCTGATTGAGAAGCTGCCCAAACTCAAAATGATTGCGCAAACAGGCCGTGTGGGCGCGCACATCGACGTAGGAGCGTGTACTGAACGCGGTGTGGTGGTATCCGAGGGCATTGGCTCTCCAATTGCTCCCGCTGAATTGACATGGGCATTGATCATGGCAGCCACACGGCGCATTCCGCACTATGTCGCACACCTCAAGCACGGCGTTTGGCAACAGGCAGGTCTCAAGTCGGCGTCAATGCCCGCCAACTTCGGGCTGGGCAGGGTGCTCAATGGCAAAACGCTGGGCATCTGGAGCTACGGCAAAATTGGCAAACTCCTGGCGGGTTACGGAAAGGCTTTTGGCATGCGCGTCATGGTTTGGGGGCGTGAGGAAACCAGGCAAATAGCGGCGCAAGATGGTTTTGAAGTAGCCCGCAGTAAGGGCGAGCTATTTGAACTTAGCGATGTGCTGAGTTTGCATTTGCGCCTGGTAGATGAAACGCGCAACATCGTGACACTGGATGATCTTTCCAGCATGAAACCCACAGCCTTGCTTGTCAACACTTCACGGGCTGAATTGATTGAGCCCGAAGCCCTGCTGTCGGCGCTCAACCGCGGTCGGCCTGGGCTGGCTGCAGTTGATGTATTTGAGTCGGAGCCTATCTTGCAAGGGCACGCCCTGCTCAGGCTGGAAAACTGTATTTGCACGCCACATATTGGCTATGTGGAACAAGACAGCTACGAAATGTATTTTGGTGCAGCGTTTGACAACGTGATTAATTTTATCAAGGGAACACCAACCAACATTGTTAACCCCGGTGCACTGCAGGTACGCC